>JAEWHY010000119.1 GCA_023387555.1 Pseudomonadota bacterium | reverse complement strand
TGGAAGAGTTACCAGGTCTGAGCGATGGCAGCGCGCAGCGCGAAGACTGCTCAATAACTCAATAAGAAAAGGGCCCGGCGTGATCGCCGGGCCCTTTTCGCAATCAAGTAACAGGTGCTGACCGCCGATCAGCTGGCGGGCTGCTGTGCCGCAGCCTGTTCGGTCATCTTCTGGCGATAGAGGCCGACGAAATCCACCGGGTCGATGTAGAGCGGCGGGAAGCCGCCGTTGCGGACCGCCGTCGCGATGATCTCGCGCGCGAACGGGAACAGCAGCCGCGGGCATTCGATCATCAGCACCGGATGGATGCTGTCCTGCGGCACATTCTGAATCCGGAAGACGCCGCCATAGACGAGGTCGAAGGCGAACAGCAGCGAATCACCGATCTCGGCCTTGCCCTCGATCTTCAGTTCGATTTCGAAATCGGACTGCAGGGGAGTCGCGTTGACATTGATCTGGATGTTGATCTGCGGCTGCTGGTTGGACGGCTGCAGCGAGCGCGGCGCGTTCGGATTCTCGAACGAGAAATCCTTCACATATTGGGCCAGCACGTTGAGTTGCGGCAGGGCCATTTGCTGGTCGGGCTGCGGGCCGCCGTTTGTCGGGTTCGCCATCGTCAATCCTGGTTCGGGTGCCGAAAAAACGGCGCTTGGGGCGCAGTGGCTAACATACGCCTTCGAGGCGAACAAGGATTGGTCGGTTTCGCGGCGGCGGCCGGTTGCCGGTCGCTGTGCGGGAAGGCCCATCAACGGCGCCGCGGCCCCGCCGGTGGTACTTTCGGCGGGTCGCGATCTTCGTCGATCCGCGTCGGCAGATCGCGCCATTGGTTGCGGTCGAGTTCGAGGATGCGGCCGGTGGGCCGGGGACGCCCCGAGCGAAACCGCATCGGTCAGCCGGCGCTGCACCGCAGGGACCAGCAGCAGCAGACCGATGCCATCGGTGATGAAGCCGGGGAGCACCAGCAACAGACCGCCCAGGGTGGTTAACAATCCGCTCGACCGGGCCGCGGCCGCGCCGAAATCACGCTGGGACAATATGTCTGCAACCCGGCCGGCCAGCCGTCGGCCCATCCGCGCCAGCACAAGAAGGCCGAGCGCCGAGGTCGAGAGCAGGGCAAACACGGCGATAAAGCCGCCAAAAAGCCAACCGATGATCAGAAAAACTGCGACCTCGGCCATAACGAGGCCCAAAAGTCCGAACAGGATCAGCTTTCCGATCGGCATCGGCGCGTTCCCCATCGCGGTCTCGTGTTGGCCTTTATGGCCGGGATCGTCTAAAATCGAACTTGAAGCTCAGTTTTTGGTTCGAAGCGACCTATGGCCAAGTCCGATCGCGTGCTTAAGTTATAGCGCTGGACGGGCCCCTGTAGCGCTCTCGGGCTGACGCGGCGGCCCCGTCTGACCCGGGCTGTAAAGGCATTCGCGACGTGTTCGACATCTACACCATCATCTTTCTGGCGCTGGCGATTTTCATTTTCATCCGCCTGCGGAGCGTGCTGGGACAGCGCACGGGCCGCGAGCGCCCGCCGTATGATCCCTATTCTCCCCGCGACGCGCGGGCGCCGGCCAGCGACAAGGTCGTCACTCTGCCGACCCGCAACGCCGAAACCATGGCGCGTCCGGCCGAGCCCGCCCCAGACCGCTGGAAGGGAATTGCGGCCGAGGGCAGCCCGGTGGCCACGGGGCTCGACGCTATCGCCGCTCAGGACCGCAGCTTCGACGCCCAGCATTTCGTGACCGGCGCGCGGGCGGCCTACGAGATGATCGTCGGCGCATTTGCGTCGGGCGACCGCAAGAGCCTGAAGGGGCTGTTGTCGCGCGAGGTCTATGACGGCTTCGAGGCGGCGATCCGCGATCGCGAGGCCAAGGGCGAGACGGTCGAGAACAAGTTCGTGTCTTTGGATACCGCCGACATCATCGGCGCCGAATTGCGGGGCACCACTGCGCAGGTCACCGTGCGTTTCGTGTCGCAACTGATTTCGGCGACGCGCGACAAGGCCGGCAATGTCATCGACGGCAGCCCCGACAAGGTGACCGAGGTGACGGACGTCTGGACCTTCGCGCGCGACGTGACCGGGCGCGATCCGAACTGGAAGCTGGTTGCGACCGAAGCCGGGCATTGATTGCGGCGGGGTGACCTGAATTCATCGGGGGACTCTTCGATTTGATCGGGGGACGTTGGCGGATAGTCCGTGAGCTGAACGCGCGCCGCCTGCGGTGCGCCGGTCTTGCTCTGGCGATTGCCGCGGCTCCCGTTATCGCGATGTCGGCATCGTCGGCCGTGCACGCGCAAACCGAGGCCGCCGCCAAATCCAGCCCGAAGAAATCGGCCCGTGCCAAAGGCGCTCATAAGACCGCGAAGAAGCGCGTCACCAAGGCGCATCCGCTGAAGATCCCCAACAGCGCCTTCGAAGCGCTGGCCTGGCACGAGATGAAGGGCTGGATCGATGACGATCACGCCGAAGCCTTCTCGGCCTTCCTCGCGAGCTGCAAGCCGATCCTGCGCAGTTCGGAGAAGGCGCGCGCCGAACGCGGCCCGACCTATGGCGCGCTGTTCGAGGTCTGCGGCCGCGCCACCGCAGCCGTCCCGCTCGACCAGACCGGCGCGCGGCATTTCTTCGAGCAGAATTTCCGCCCGATCAGGCTGAGCGCGGAGGGCGAAACTGATGGATTCTATACCGGCTATTATGAGCCGGTGGTCGAAGGCGCGCGCTGGCCGAGCGACATCTACACGACGCCGCTTTACGCGCGCCCGCCCGATCTGGTGACGCAGCGGCTGCGCCGCTCCGGCGGCAAGGGCAAGGCCGGCAAGCGCACGGTGAAACGGGCGACCGCTCCCTATTTCGAGCGGGCCCAGATCGAGGACGGTGCGATCGCCGGACGCGGTCTCGAGATTGTCTACCTGAAGGATCCGATCGACGCCTTCTTTGCCGAAATCCAGGGCTCGGTCCGGGTGCGGCTGGAGGACGGCAAGGTGATCCGGCTGAATTATGCCGACAAGAACGGGCATCCGTATTTTGCCGTTGGCTCGGTGCTGGTGAACCGCGGCATCGTTCCACGCGAAGAAATGTCGATGCACAAGATCCGGGAATTCATGGAAAAGAACCCGGAAGAAGGCAAAGAGCTGCGGCGGATGAACCGGTCCTTCGTGTTCTTCCGCGAGACCGATCTCGGCGAGCATGACGAGGCGATCGGCGCGCAGGGCATTTCGCTGACGGCGGCACGCTCGATTGCGGTGGATCGCCGGATTCACACCTACGGCATGCCGGTTTTCGTCAACGCGCATCTGCCGATCGCGAGCGAGAGGCCGGACACCTGGTTCCGCCGGCTGATGATCGCGCAGGACACCGGCGGCGCCATCATCGGACCGGCGCGTGCGGACATCTATCTCGGCGCCGGCGAGGAAGCGGCGCGGGCGGCGGGCCGATTCAAGCACAACGGCCAGTTCGTGATGCTGGTGCCGAACGAACTCGATCCGGACAACGAGGCGCTCGGCATGCCATTGCCGCAGCCGCGGCCGGACCCGAATGTCGTTGCGAGCATCGCGCCGCCGCAGCCGAGGGCCGAGGAGAAGCCGGCGGCCGCCGCACCGGTCGTCGCAGCACCGACCCCACGGGCGAAACCGCAAAACGCGGCGCAGATCGAAGCAAAGCCGCAGACCGCACCCGAGACCAGGCCCGAGACCCGGTCCCGGCCGAAACCGCAGCCCGCGGCCGCCGCGGAGTCCAAGCCGTCAGCGCCAGCGTCCGCAGCCACGACAAGCACGAGCAAGCCCGACGCCGCGGCGCTCTTGAAAACCGGATCCATCCCCAAGACCGAGGCCAGTTCGTCAAAGCCACGACCGGCGGTCCGCAGCGGCAATCCGTTTCCGACACCGATCGCCCCGGCCGCGGCAAAGCCAGCCTCGCGCCCGGCTCCCAAGCCCGCAGACAAGCCCTCATCATGACCTCGGATGAAAGCCGCAAGGGTCGGCGGCTTTCCCCGGACGACATTGCGCTTTGGGACGGTGTCACCCGCAGCGTCCGTCCGTTGCGAAAGCGCGCGCGGCCGAAGGTGCTGCCTGCCGCCGCCGAGCCCGTGGAGCCGCCAAAGCCGATCAAGGCCGCGAAGCGCGCCCCCGCTGCACCGGCCGTTCCTCCGCCGCCGCCGGCGCCGAAAAAGCCGCCACCGCTGGCGCCGCTCGATCGCAAGGCCAGGCAGAAGATCGCGCGCGGCCGCGACAGCATCGATGCCCGGATCGACCTGCATGGCTTCACCCAGGCCGAAGCCCATGATGCGCTGCTGCGCTTTCTGCGCCGCACGCAGTCACGCGGCGGCCGTGTCGTGCTGGTGATTACCGGAAAGGGCGTACGGAATGCCGACAAGCGCGACCCGGCTGACATCGTCGCGCGCGATCGCGGTGTCCTCAAGCGCGCTGTGCCTTTGTGGCTGGCGCTGCCGGAATTTCGCGACCTCGTGATCGGATACGATTCCGCGGCCGCCAGTCACGGCGGCGAGGGCGCGCTCTATGTGAGGCTGCGCAAGCGCGCGCATCCGTAAAGCGCCGCGCGCTTTCGGGTGCGCTATTCGTTGAAGATGCGCGGCATGCCGCCCCAGAAGTCCCGCCGCGGGTTGCGCTGCTGGCTCTGCGCTGGCGGTTTTTTGGCGGGCGGCCTCGCCTTTGCCGGAGGCGACTTCTGTGTCGGCACGGTGCCGGTCAGCGGCGAGACCAGCCGCAGCGCCTGATCCGCGGCGCGCTCGCCGGATTCCCATGCGCCGCCGACCGTGCCCCACTGCGTCTCGTGAGCGGCTTCGCCGGCATAGAACACGCGATCGCGCAGCGGCTCGGTCATCAGGATGCGCCGCGCACCCTGTCCACCGACCGATGCCGACGAAATCGCGCCCTGGACGAATGGCGCAAAATCCCATTGCGTCGCATGCGAGCGCTGCACCGATCGCTTCAGGTCGGCGCCGAACAACTTGTCGAGCCACTCCATCGCGAAGGCGGTCATCTCGCGCGGGCCTTTCGCCGCGAGTTCGCGTCCGAACGAACCGCCGACATCGACATAGGCGAGCGAGGAGCCGCCGACATTGCCAAGCAGCGCCGCCGTGCGCTTGTTCTCCGCCTTCTCGAAGACGAGATCGTCGCGCGCTAGACCGAATGGATTGCCCGGGATGTCCAGCGCAATCCGATCGTAGGCGCCGAGCCGCAGCCGGTTCAGCGCCTCGAGCTGCCGCTTCGGCAGATCGGGGATCAGCTTGCCGTCGGCGAGCACATTGGTGGAGACCGTGACGATCACCGCGCGCGCCTGCAACGTGCCCTTGTTCGCGGTCTCGATGGAAACGCCGCCGCGCGCCTGCGTGTTGATGCGCGTGACCGGTGTCGACAATTGCACGGGCCCGCCTTCGGCGAGCCTTGCCAGCAAGGTCCCCATGCCCTGCCGGCAATAGGCGTCGACATCGCGCTCGGTGGAGCGCTGGAAGTCTGCCACCGACAGATCCGCGACATCCTTCCCGCAACTGAACGGCCCGAGATAGAATTCCACGGAGGCCGCCCACTCGCCGAGATCCTTGGGCATCGCCTGCGCCACCGAAATATCGGCCTTGCCGCGCGCGGCTTCCTCGATCGCGCGCCGCGCCCGCACCAGCATCGTGAAGAACTGCTCGAGTTCGCCTTCGCGCGCGTTGCGGCGGCCGATCCGCATCTTCTGGCCCGGCGGGGCCGGATAGATTTCCAGCCCGGTGCGCGGCGCAAGCTTGGCGAGCGGGTTCTGATCCGGCGCGTGCAGCCAATGCGCGCCGAGGTCGAAGGGCGTGCCGAAAATCTCGGTATCGGTGACGCAGCGGCCGCCGACCCGGTCGGCGGCTTCCAGGATCATCACGCCACGGCCGGCCGCGGCGATCTTGCGCGCGGCAGCGATGCCGGCGGCGCCGGCGCCGACGATCACGACGTCGGTTTCCGCCGCCATCGACAGCCGTCCCCAGGCCGGGACGGAGGCCAGCCCGGCGGCCATCGCCAGTAATGAGCGGCGGGAAATTGCGTCCATGGTTACCGGAGACTTTGCGCTGCCATCTCAGTACCCGGAAAAACCAAGGTTTAGCAAACGCGTGGTGCCTGTTCCGGGGGCCGGATCGCAAGCGGCGTGAACCGCATCGCAATGGCTTTCGACCAAAATGAAGAAAAACAACCGGATATGCGGACCAAAGGCCGCATGCGGGAGGTTACGGCGATGAGCGTCGTGCTCGACGGAATCGGGCGTTTTCTCGCCCGCTATCTGGAAAAGCCGGTGCAGGGCTATGAGCCCTTCACGCCGAGCGATTTTGACGCGCTTCAGGCAACCCTGCAGCCCGGCGATGTGCTGCTGGTGGAAGGCAACAATCACGTTTCCGGCATCATCAAGTATCTCACGCAATCCACATGGTCGCACGCCGCGCTTTACGTCGGCCGCATCGGCGATCGCGAGTCCGCGGATGGCGAGCCGCTGACCCTCGTCGAGGCCAATCTCGGCGAAGGCGTCGTCGGTACACCGCTGTCGAAATATGCGCGCTATCACACCCGTATCTGCCGGCCGACCGGACTGACGCCGGAGGATCGTGCGCGTGTCTGCGCCTATGCGAAGGAGCGGATCGGCTTCGATTACGACGTCAAGAACATCGTCGATCTGCTGCGCTTCCTGATGCCGCTGCCGGTCCCGCAAAAGTGGCGGCGCAAGATGATGGCGATGGGTTCGGGACATCCGACCCGCATCATCTGCTCGGCGCTGATCGCGCAGGCGTTCGAGCAGGTGCGCTATCCGATCCTGCCGAAGATCAGCCGCGTGGAAAGCGAATCGGCGCGCGCGGAGATTCTGGAAATCCGCCACTCGTCGCTCTATGCGCCGCGCGACTTCGACATCTCGCCGTATTTCGAAGTGGTCAAGCCAACGCTCGTCAACGGCTTCGACTACAGGAAGGTGCAATGGGCCGACCGGCCGATGGCGATCGAGATCGAGGTGACGGTCGAGATCGAAGCGACAATGGCTGCAGGCATTTCAACCGGGAAAGTGCTGGCGGCCTGATCGTCGTGTGGCTCGCAACGAGAAAGACCCCGGCTCGAAAGCCGGGGTCCACCGGGAACGGAGTGAAGATGGGACGTTGAAGGCTCCGCCCCCAGTCTCAGGATAACCCCGCGCGGCTTGCGATGTTCCTCCGCGAGGCCAGGGTCAGTCTGTCGCGCGCGCTTTTGTCCAGGCGAGCGCCGCCTCCAGGCGATCGTTGCCCCAGAACAATTCGCCGTCCGGCGTCACGAAACTCGGCGCGCCGAAAACGCCAAGGCCGGCGGCCTGTTCGGTCTCGGTGCGCAGTCTCAATTTGACCGGATCGGATTGCGCAAGCGTCAGCGTGTCACGCACCGGGGCGCCGACGTCTTGCAGCAGCGCGGCGATGACCTCGGCATCGTCGATCCGGCGGCCCTCGGCGAACTGCGTGCGAAATACCGCGCCGCAGAACGCCTTGCGCCAGGTCTCGCCGTCGCCGGCGATCGCGACCCTCGCCGCGAGCAGGGAATTTTGCGGAAACGGGTCCGGCCGGCGGAACGGCAGCGACAGCGCGCCGCAAAGCCGCTCGAGGTCGCGCCACATGTAGCGGCCCTTGGCCTCATAGATGTTGAAGGGCGAGGTGTCCCAGCCGTGGCCCTTGAAGATCGGTCCAAGCAGGAACGGGCGATAGCGGATCGCGATCCCGGCTTCCTGCGCGCGCGGGGCGGCGCGCATGAAGGCCGGATAGGAATAGGTCGAGGCGAAATCGAACCAGAAATCGACGACGGGCTTGCTCACCAGATGTCTCGGCCCCGGATTGTGAACGTGCGGCGCGGTTCCGGATTATACTTCACGAGACACCGCCTCGAACCGATGTCGGGAGGAATTATGGGCAAACTGGTCATTTCGGGCGTCGTCACGACCCTTCTGCTGCTGGTCGCGGGTCCGGCAAAGGCTCAGGCCCGGGAATATCCGTGGTGCGCGCGCTACGACTGGACCACGCGGAACTGCGGCTTCGTCAGCTTCCAGCAGTGCCTTGCCACCATTTCCGGCATCGGCGGTCGTTGCGAACCGAACCCGTTCTACCAGGGGCCGCCGCCGCGGCGGCAGCGGCGCTAGTCCCCGCCGCGGGGTCCGAAACGTCCCGGATTCGTCCAAGTTGCGCCGATCACGGTTCTGCCTATAGTCCGCCCGTTTTTGACCGACGGGAACGGGATTCATGGCCGCAGAGCCCAAGAAAGACGTGAAAAAGGTCGTGCTCGCCTATTCGGGCGGGCTCGACACCTCGATCATCCTGAAATGGCTGCAAACCACCTACGCCTGCGAGGTGGTGACCTTCACCGCCGATCTCGGCCAGGGTGAGGAACTGGAACCGGCGCGGCAGAAGGCGCTGCTGCTCGGGATCAAGCCGGACAACATCTTCATCGAGGACCTGCGCGAGGAATTCGTCCGGGATTACGTGTTCCCGATGTTCCGCGCCAACACGGTCTATGAGGGCCAGTATCTGCTGGGCACCTCGATCGCGCGGCCGCTGATCGCCAAGAAGCAGATCGAGATCGCCGAGCAGGTCGGCGCCGACGCGGTGTGTCACGGCGCCACCGGCAAGGGCAACGACCAGGTCCGTTTCGAACTCAGCTACTACGCGCTGAAGCCGGACATCACCGTGATCGCGCCGTGGCGCGAATGGGATCTGACCTCGCGCAACAAGCTGATCGAATTCGCCGAGCTGAACCAGATTCCGATCGCCAAGGACAAGCGCGGCGATGCGCCGTTCTCGGTCGACGCCAACCTGTTGCACTCGTCATCCGAGGGCAAGGTGCTGGAAGACCCCAACGTCGAAGTGCCGGACTATGTATTCTCGCGCACCGACGATCCGCTGACGGCGCCCGACAAGGTGACCGAGATCACGATCGATTTCGAGAAGGGCGACGCGGTCGCGGTCGACGGGAAGAAGATGTCGCCCGCCACGCTGCTCAAGCATCTCAACGATCTCGGCAGGGTGAACGGCATCGGCCGGCTCGACCTCGTCGAGAATCGCTTCGTCGGCATGAAGTCGCGCGGCATGTACGAGACGCCGGGCGGCACCATTCTCCTGGTGGCGCATCGCGCGATCGAGAGCATCACGCTGGACCGCGGCGCGGCTCACCTCAAGGACGAGCTGATGCCGAAATATGCCGAGATGATCTACAACGGCTTCTGGTTCACGCCGGAACGCGAGATGCTGCAGGCGGCGATCGACAAGTCGCAAGAGCTGGTGACCGGCCGGGTGCGGCTGAAGCTGTATCGCGGCAACGTCTGGGTGACGGGACGCGAGAGCCCGTATTCGCTCTACGATCAGGAACTGGTCACCTTCGAGGAAGGTGCGGTCGCCTACGATCACCGCGATGCCGAAGGCTTCATC
>JAEWHY010000072.1 GCA_023387555.1 Pseudomonadota bacterium | reverse complement strand
CCGGTGACGGAAGCGGTCGGTCTCTACCGATCCCGGATTGATCGTGACGACCTGGACGTCATCGCGCTTTCCGATTTCCGCCAACGACCGCATGAACGCGAGGCTCGCGCCGATAACGGAAGCCCCGATCATGTAGTCGGCCACCGGAGCCCGGGCACCAATCCCGGAGATGAAAACGATCGAACCGGACCGCTGCTTGAGCAGAGGCCATACGGCACGCGACAGCCAGACATGGGAGAAGAACTTCAGCCCGAAACCTTCATGCCACTCCTGCGGCGTGACCTTGAAAAAGTCGCCGCGGCGCACGGCGCCAGCGTTATTCACCAGAATGTCGAGAGCGCCGACATCACGCTTCACGATCGCCGCAACGTCCTCGGCGGCGCCCTCCTTCAGGAGATCCATCGGAACGACATGCGCCCTGGACCCCAGCGCCTCGATCTCACGAGCGACGCCTTCGAGAGCCGCATCGTCGCGCGCGGTCAGCACGATCGAACAACCCTCGCGCGCCAATTCCAGTGCGATGCCGCGTCCGATGCCGCGACTGCCCCCGGTGATCAGCGCGACCTTGCCCTCAAGCCCTAGCTTCATCCAACCCTCAAAACGCCTTGCGCGACACCGGCGATTGATTAAAATGCACGCACGCAAATGTAAAGACATCTTTACATTTCAAAAAACCGCTGCCGAGCAGCAAAAACTTTCGTCGCGGGGCGCTGACGCAGCATGGTTTTCTCACCCCGACGTCGCACGAGACCAACAGAGCCAGACAGGACGTGAAGCCAGCTCCGTTCCGATACCATTCGGCAAAATCAATACGCGACGCAGTGCGAATCCTTTCCGAGATTGCTCCTCTGGAAGGCCGCATCATCGCCGGGGGGCAAAGCCTTATCCCGACGATGGCGCTACGCATGGCGCAGCCGCAGCATCTCCTGGACATCAACGGCATTGACGAACTCAGGCATATCCGCGAAGCCGGGGACTATCTTGCTGTCGGCGCCTGCGTGAGACATGCCGCCTTTGAGAAGCCCGTCAGCAACAATCCAATTGGCGCTGTACTGAGCGGCGTCGTGCCCTACATCGCGCATTATCCGATCCGTACGCGCGGCACCTTCTGCGGGAGCCTCGCTCTCGCGGACCCCGCCTCGGAGTGGTGCTGCGTCGCAGCAACCCTCGACGCAACGCTGATTGCCGAAAGCGCTGGCGGACGCCGCGAAATCGCGGCCGCCGACTTCTTTGAAGGCATCATGGCGACGTCGCTTGAGCCCGACGAGTTGCTTGTCGAAGCGCGCCTGCCTCTCCTTGCCCCCGGTACACGCTCCGGCTTTCAGGAATTCAGCCGTCGGCATGGGGATTTCGCGATCGGCATGAGCCTCGTCGTGCTCAGACTTGCAGGCGATGTTATCGAGGATATTCGGATCGGCACGGGCGCAGACGAGGCGTCAGCCCGTCGCATCCGAAACGCCGAAGCGATATTGCTTGGTCAGAAGCCCAGCGAACAGCTGCTTGCTGCGGCCTCGCGCGAGGTCGCGGACTCCATCGTTCCGCTCGAGGATGACATGACCAGCGGCGGATACCGGCGCGAGCTTATCGAAACACTGACCTTCCGCGCTCTCCAGCAAGCTTTGTCATGACCGAGACCATCCCCATTACGATCACCATCAACGGCCGCGACACGCAGTTGCGCGTGGAACCGCGCAGGCTCCTTGCCGACGCCATCCGGGACGATGCCGGGCTGACCGGCACCCACTTCGGATGCGAGCACGGCGTCTGCGGGGCCTGTACCGTGATCATGGACGGCGAGCCCGTCAGGTCCTGCCTGGTTTTCGCGGTCCAGGCCGATGGATCGGCCGTCACGACCGTGGAAGGGCTCGCAAATGGAGACACGCTCCATCCGCTACAGCAGGCGTTTCTCGACAATCACGCCTTGCAGTGCGGGTTCTGCACGCCGGGATTTTTGATGCTGGCGCATGCAGCTCTGCAAAAATCGCCCGACCTTGACGACGACGCCCTGATGGACGTCCTGTCTTCCAATCTGTGCCGGTGCACCGGATACCAGAACATCAAGACGGCCGTTCGCGCTGCAGCAGCAGAGTATCGGCGCGCGCGCAATGCACAGGCGATGAAATAACATGGGATCTCATTCGTCGTCGGACACTTACGAAGTCGGTCGCGTCATCGGTCAGCCGGTGACCCGACTGGAGGACGATGTCCTGTTGCGCGGCAAAGGCCGATTCGCCGCCGATATCAGCTTTCCGGACCAGTTCCACATGCGGATCGTCCGGTCCACGCACGCGCATGGCGCGCTCCGGGGCATCGATACGTCCGCGGCGAGCGCCCTGCCCGGCGTCGTTGCTGTGTGGACGGCTGCGGACATCCTCGACATCGAGCCAATCGGATTTCGCGAAGGGCGCGTGCCGGAGCTCGATCCATATCGCCAGCCCATTCTCGCGACCGGCAGAGTCCGCTATGTGGGCGAACCGATCGCCGTGATCTTCGCAATCAACCAGTATGTCGCCGAGGATGCCGCCGACCTGGTGATCGCCGACATCGCCGAATTGCCCGCGGTGATCGATGCCAGCGCTGCACCGGTGGCTTTCGACGATGCGCATCTCACCGAGCCGACGGTGCTGCGCAAAGGCTATGGCGATATCGAAGCGGCCTTCTCTGCGGCCCATGCGGTGGTCGAACTGGATTTGACCGTCGGCCGGCATTCCGGCGTTCCGTTGGAAACCCGCGGCGCCGTCGCGCGCTACGACAAGAACAGCGACGTGATCTTCATGTACGGCGCTGCAAAGGTCCCCCATCGCACCCGCGACCAGATCGCCCGCCTCCTGAAGCGCGATGTCAATTCGGTCCACCTGATCGAGGGACATGTCGGCGGGGGATTCGGCATACGCGGCGAATTGTATCCCGAGGATGTGCTGGTCTGTCTTGCGGCGCTGCGGTTCGAGCGCCCGGTCAAATGGATCGAGGACCGGCGCGAGCATCTGATTGCCGCCAACCATTCCCGCGGTCAGCGGCACCTCGTGCGCGCAGCCGTCGACCAGGATGGAACGCTGCTCGGTCTGGAGGATACATTCTTTCACGATCAGGGCGCCTATATCCGAACCCACGCCGCGCGCGTGGCCGATCTGACCGCCGGCATGCTGCCCGGCCCCTATCGCGTGCCCGCATACCGGGTCAGCGGGCATTTCCGCATTACCAACAAGACGCCGGCCGCGACCTACCGGTCCCCAGGCCGTTACGAGAGCACATTCGTTCGCGAGCGGCTGATGGACGCGATCGCC
This sequence comes from Pseudomonadota bacterium, assembly GCA_023387555.1. GTDB lineage: Bacteria > Pseudomonadota > Alphaproteobacteria > Rhizobiales > Xanthobacteraceae > Pseudorhodoplanes. The sequence continues at coordinate 6,912 of JAEWHY010000072.1, read as the reverse complement.
GACCGCCTTGGCCTCGACCGCGTCGCGGTCCGGCGGCGCAATCTCATCGCATCGCATGAGATGCCTTATGCGCGCTCCATCGACGCGCTGGGCGAAGAGGTCGTATACGATTCAGGCGACTACGAGCGGCTGCTCGACAAGGCCCTGCAGCGTTTCGATTGGCAAGGGGCGCAAGAGACTCTGTCCAGACGCCGCGCTGATGGGGAGCTTGTCGGTCTCGGCATCGGCATTTTCGTAGAAAAGAGCGGGCTCGGTCCGAAGGATGGCGTGACCGTCACCGCCCACACCGATGGCCGCGTGACGGTGCTGACGGGCGGCGCGTCAGTCGGCCAGGGATTCGAGACCGTCATGGCGCAGATCTGCGCCGACGCGCTCGATATCGATTATCAAAGCGTCACCGTCCTGCATGGACGAACCGACCTCATCGCGCATGGTATCGGTGCGCATGCGTCGCGCGCGACCGTCATGACGGGCTCGGCTACCCTCGTGGCTGCGCGCGCCTTGCGGGACAAGGCCATCGCTCTGGCGGCCGAGCTGATGCAACTGCCGCCGGATGAGCTCGAGCTGAGCAATGGCACAATCCGCTGCCGCAATAACGGCGCGGGTCCTTCCGTAACGATCGCTGAGATCGCGATGCAGTTGCAGCAAGCCGGCGAAACGCTCTCGGCGGAAGGCTGGCACCACACCGATCACATGAACTATCCGTACGGTGTCCATATCGGCCAGGTGAAAATCGACCCGGGCACCGGCAAGATCGATATCGAGCGCTATCTTGTGGCCTATGACATCGGCCGCGCGATCAATCCCAAACTGGTCGAGGCACAGATCGTTGGCGGCTTTTCTCAAGGTCTCGGCGGCGCGCTGCTGGAGCAGTTTCGCTACGACAGTCGCGGCGAGCCACTGAGCACGACATTCGCCGATTATCTGCTGCCGGGATTGCACGACGTCCCGCAGATTGACGTCCTCATCACCGAAGACAGCCCCAGTCCTCTCAATCCACTGGGGATCAAGGGTGCCGGAGAGGGCGGCGTGACGGCCGTTGCCGCAGCTCTGGCCGGCGCGGTCGACGATGCCTTGCGCCAGTCAGGCGCCATCCAGTCCATTCCGATTACGCCACAAATGGTCAGGGACAAATTGCGTGCAGCGACCTGAATCGGCTTCGTCGTGACGACAAAACGGGATTATCGGCGCCGCTGTTTTTTGGTCTCGTTCACCCCGATGACAGGCGCCTGAAAACTGAAGTCATAGCTGTCGCCACGGAACAGCACACGGCCATAAAGCACGGGCACATCATCGGCTGCGAAATAGGTATGCTCACTGGACAGCAGGGGTTCCCCCTTCTTGATCTTCAAAAGGTCCGCGGCGCGCGCATCCGCCGCGATGGCGCGCACACGAAACTCAACACGGCCATTATCCTTCTCGATGAGACGGCGCGCGAAGACCACGCCTGAGTCCCGCTTGAGCATGGCATCGCTGAGCTTCGTCGCCAGCGAAGCCGGCAGGTAACGCTCCTCGAATCCGAATATCTGATCGTGCGCAAACCGGAGCCGTGTGATCTTCTGGACTTCGTCGTCCGGCCGAAGGCGCAGCGCCTTGATCACATCCGGATTGGGCACGATCCGCTCTCGGCTCAACAAGCGAAATTCGACCTGCTGATTGGCCGGCAGCACGTCGAATTCGAACGCCCGGCCGAGATGGCGGCTTGAAAGCGGTGGCGCAACGAACGTGCCGCGCCCCCGGCCCCTGACGATCAGACCTTCCGACAACAGCTGGCTCATCGCCTGCCGGACAGTCGGACGGCTGATTCCAAAATGAGCCGCCGTGTCCAGTTCGGGCGGGAGCGGCTCTCCGGCGAGCTTGGATTGCGCTCGCTGGATACGGACCCGCAGCATGTCCGCCAGTTGCGCGTACAGCGGAAGCCGGCTGTTGTGATCCAGACGACCCAGATCCTCCAGGCGAAATTTCGGGCTAGTGGCCATTGTCCTGCCGAGGCGTTAAATGTAACATTGTCCTTACAATACAAGTCTCCAGCCAAAAGCAAGAGACAGCCGCTGTGGCGGTTATCGCCGCACAATCATCCTCGCCGTATCAATCGAACTTTTCACGTGATGGCATGACGACCACGAAGCGCTTTCCGACCATACCACAGGAACAATGGACGACAGAGCAGAGGCAATTTGCTGCGGAAATCACCGCCGGCCCGCGCGGGCAATTGCGCGGCCCATTTGTCCCGTTGCTGTATAGCCCTGGCCTCGCCTCCCGTGTCCAGCAGGTCGGCGAGTATCTGCGCTTTAACAATCGCCTGCCCGAGCCCCTCGTCGAACTGGCAATTCTGGTGACGGCGCGGCGATACAATTGCGTGAATATCTGGCAATCCCACAGGATCATCGCAAGAAAATGCGGCCTGTCGCCCGATATCATCGCGGCGATTGCGCAGGCGCGCACGCCGGATAACCTGACACAAGAAGAGTCCGCCATTTACGATTTTGCCAACGAACTCGGGGAGACTATTTCGGTTGGCGATGCGAATTTCGATCGCATCGTGACGATCTGGGATCGCTCCACCGCGATCGACCTGATCGGCGTGTGCGGCTATTACGTCATGCTCGCGATGGTTCTGAATTGCGCGCAAATTCCGCTGCCTGACGGCGAACCGCCTTTTCAACCCTGACAACCATCAACGACGACACCGGGCTGCGGAATTTTGATTTAATTGGCGGCCTGCAGCGCGCTTGGCGACGCGTAGAAGCGCGAAACGGCATCGATCTGCTCGTCGGAGAGCCGTTTCGCGATCGGCGCCATGATGGCCGCTTGCCCCTCGCTTCCCCGCATCCCGGCCCGCCACAATTGCAGTTGCGAGGCCATGTATGCAGCGCTCTGCCCAGTGAGCCGCGGATAGGTCGGCAGTGAATTGTCGCCGTGGCAGCTGTTGCAGCCGGGAATGCCCGCCTCGGGCAGTCCCGCGGTCGCAAGCTTGCGGCCGGCTTCCAGGCGACTGTCCGCGACATCGGGCGAAACTGCCGCCGGCGCACGCTCCGCATAATGCGCAGCCAGTTCGCTGATCGCGGCAGGCGGCAGGTCGTTTGCAATCGGTTGCATCATGCCGCTTTCGCGCCGTCCGCTCGCATAATCCTCAAGCGCCGCAATGACGTAATCGCGCTTCTGACCGTAGAGAACCGGCACAAAACTCGTCCGAGGCTCTTGTCCAGCGGCGCCGTGGCACCCGTCGCAATTCGCAATTGCCTCACGCTCTGCGGGCGTAGACGACGCAGGAGCCTCGGGCTGCATCGCCCGATACGCGTCCGGGCTCATCGACTTCATTGCCTTGAGGAAGGCGACCACCGCCCAGACCTCATGGTCACGCTTCTGCGTCGGCCAGGATGGCATGCCGGTATATTTGATGCCGTTCTTGACGACCCAGAACAGCTCGCTGTCGCTCCAACGATCGGACACGTCGCTGAGGTCGGGAGGCGGCGGCAGCGAACTCTGCGAGACCGGACTCGCCTTTATGCCGGGCGCGCCGTGGCAATATGCACAGCCGGTTCGATAGTGATTGGCCCCGACCGTTACGAGACCGTCAGCACTCAAATCCGGGGCTGCAATCATCGCGGCGCGCAACTCGACCGAATTGGTCATTCCGAAGCGAAGCATCCACTCCACGATGGCCCAATGCCCCCTGCTGGCAGCGATGTTATAGGCGCCCGACCAGGCGAACAGGACGCCTCCGGCCGCGAGCGTGAGCAATGTCACCCCCGCGACCGCCGCGTCGCGCCAGAGGGTCTTGCGCGTGATCATCAGGAGAGCGGCTGCGGTCGCTGGACGGACTTTTCCAAACGGCCTCCAGGCGGGAATGAGACAATTGTTCCCGCCTTAACGCGCAATGGAACAATTTGTTCAGTCGCCTCGCCGCCGATGGAACCACATTCGGCAATTTCCGCTTGTGTCGATGCCCCGGAACAAGGCCGAAGGCATGCTGGACGCACTCACGAACGTCGAATGGCGCGAACTGTTCGTCCCGGCGCACTCGATCGCCGAGATGATCGTGCGCGGTACGCTGATGTATCTCGGCCTCTTCCTGATTTTCCGGTTCGTCGTCGGCCGACAGTCGTCGTCCATCGGACTCGCGGACATTCTGGTGGTCGTTCTGATCGCGGATGCGGCGCAGAATGCATTTGCCAAGGAATACAAATCCATCTCGGAAGGCATCGCGCTCGTCCTGACCATCGTGTTCTGGGATTTCGCGCTCGACTGGCTGGGCTATCACAACCGCTTCTTTGCCTGGCTGAGCAAGCCAGCACCACTGCCCCTGGTCCGCGATGGCAAGATGCTGTTCAAGAACATGCGGCGCGAACTGATTTCACCGGACGAATTGCGCAGTCAGGCACGCCAGCAGGGCATCGACGACATCGCCGACGTCAAGATGGCGTGCCTCGAGGGCAATGGCGAAATCAGCTTCATCAAGAGGGACAGCGGTGAAACTTCCAAGGGCAAACGCCGCCGGGCGGAAGCGATATGACGTCTGGACCGCTGCACTTACGGCGCGCCTACCCCCAAATCTTATTCTGTCTGTAAAGCCGCGCCAAAGACCCAACGGAACCGCTGCTTTGGCTCGCAGCCATATGAAACGAAATAACTGCTAATCCTGGCTGACTTCGACTGGCCATTCTGCAACACCAATCGAAACTTTCGCCCCCCTCAGGTGTTAACGCAAGTCTCTTTGCTTGACACCAAGGGAACCGCCGTATGCGTATTGCCGAAATCGCCCCGCTGATCGAGGCAGTACCACCCAGACTTTATGGCGGAACCGAGCGCGTCGTCTCCTGGCTGACTGAGGAACTCGTCCAGCAAGGGCACGACGTGCACCTGTTCGCAAGCGGAGATTCCGTCACCACGGCGACGCTGCACCCGGTCGTTCCAAGGGCGCTCCGGCTGGCAGGCATTCGCGACCACGTCGCAAGCACCCTGGTGATGCTGAACGAGGTTCGCAACCGCGCCTCCGAATTCGACATCCTGCATTTCCATATCGACGTTTTGCAGTACCCGCTCTTTCAGCACTTATTCCACAAATCCATGACCACACTGCACGGGCGACTCGACCTCATCGATTTTCATCCGATCTATCGCACCTTTCCAGAAATGCCGTTGATCTCCATCTCGGATCGGCAACGCGCACCAATGCCGCCGTCCAACTGGATCTCGACCATCCATCACGGCTTGCCGCAGAACATGTACAAGTTTCATCCCCGTGCGGGCAGCTATCTTGCATTTCTGGGCCGCGTATGTCCGGAGAAGCGGCTGGACCGGGCCATTGAAATCGCCAAGCGCAGTGGCGTACCACTAAAGATCGCTGCCAAGGTCGATGCCGTCGACGAGGCCTATTTCAACGGGCAGATCAAGCCGCTGCTCGGTCATCCGCTGATCGAGTTTATCGGCGAAATCAATGACCGGCAGAAAGAAGCTTTCCTTGGCGATGCGCTGGCACTCCTGTTTCCGATCGACTGGCCAGAACCATTCGGCCTCGTGATGATCGAGTCCATGGCCGTCGGCACGCCCGTCATTGCCTGGCGAAATGGTTCTGTTCCCGAAATCATAGAAAACGGTCGCACCGGCATCATCGTGGACTCAATCAATCAGGCCGTTCACGCGGTCGAGGCGGTGATGGACTTCGACCGCCCATCCATCCGCGCTCGCTTTGAATCCCGCTTCACCGCGACACGCATGGCATCGCGTTACGTCGCCGCCTTCAAACAGGTCGTTCGGGACAAGCTGGCAAGTCCGGACAAAGAGCTTGCGCCAGCCGCCGTTCCCGCACTTCCGCTGCAGACGATCGAAACAGATCGCTCCAAGCTGACGCTCGCCTAGTTCACCCTATGCCAGATACCATTCGATCGGCGACCCGCAAACCAAAGGACCCCCATCTCGGCCTCTGGTCCGAATATGACATAGAGTCCGTGTCGTCACTGACGGATCACGCCCTCCTGACGCTGAAGCAAAGCGACGCTTTCGCGGTCATGGACAGTCACGGCGACATCAATACGTCCGGCGAAACGGCTGAGGGTCTGTATTTCCGTGACACGCGTTTCCTGTCGCGCTTCGAATTGCGCATCGAAGGCAAGCGGCCGCTGCTACTCGGCTCGTCCGCTCACGAGGACAAGACAGCCCTCACCATCGAACTGACGAATCCCGACCTTCGCGTCGATGGAATGAGGCTTCGGCAGGACACGATTTTCCTGCATCGGACCAGGTTTCTGTGGGACGCGACGTGCTACGAGCGTCTAAACGTCCGAAGCTATGCGCCGCAGCTGACCCGGCTGCGCTTCGACTTCCTGTTCGAAGCGGACTTCCGTGACATATTCGAAGTGCGCGGCACGCACCGTGAGCGACGCGGTGTATCGGATGCCCTCGTACTGGGCCCCGACTCCACCGAGTTCCAGTATTTCGGGCTCGATGACGTCAGGCGACGCACGATCCTTCGTTTCGCCCCCGCCCCGGTCGTTCTTGACGTGAACCGGGCCACCATTCAGCTCGATATAGAACCGGGACGCAACGTCTCGCTGTTCCTGACGACAACCTGCGTCGATGAGACGGTGCCGTCTGTCGCGCCCAAGCCGTTCTTCGAGGCATACAGGAACACACGCCGCAGGCGCTGCGCTGCGACGGCCAATATTGCGACGATCACAAGCTCCAATAGCACCTTCGACGCGGCCATCAGCCGGGCGACATCCGACATCTATACACTGGTCAGCTGGACCAATTCCGGTCCCTATCCCTACGCGGGGATTCCCTGGTTCAATACGATTTTCGGCCGCGATGGCATCATCACGGCCATGATGATGCTATGGGTGGATCCATCGATCGCACGCGGTGTGCTTCGCATCCTCGCCGCCACGCAGGCTACGGTGGAGGACGACA
>JAEWHY010000056.1 GCA_023387555.1 Pseudomonadota bacterium | reverse complement strand
TCGAGGCCTCGAGCAGCACCGCGACCTGATCGGCAAGCTTCTTCTTCACTGCTTCCGGCTGGCGGCCGGGTGCGGCCTCGGCGCGTGCCGCGAGCGCCGCCATCTCGTCAAGCCGCGCCGACAGCACCCGCCCGATCGCCTCGCCCTCGTGCCGGCGCATCTCGGTCAGTCCCTTCAGCGCCTCTACGAAGCCGCGGAAAGCCGCGGCTTCGGCCGCAGCCTTCTCCTCTTCGGACTCCTCGGCGTCGGTGACGTCGATGACGCCCTTGAGGCCGAGCAACCCGTCGATCCGCGGCTTCTCGGCGTCGAGCTTGCCGGACAGATTACCGACGGCGTTGATGATGGCCGCCAGCACCGGCTCGTTGATACGGACCACCGGCGCGATGCCTTCGCGGCTGATGGACAGCGTCGCGTAGACATTGCCGCGCGACAGCATCTCGGCCGCGCGGGTGCGGACCGGAATTTCGACGGCGTCGAAACCGGACGGCAGCCGCAGCCGCAATTCGAGCCCCTTGGCGTTGACCGATTTGATTTCCCAGGACCAGGCATAGCTTCCACTCGCGCCGTGGCTGCGGGCAAAGCCGGTCATGCTCGACAAGGTCATCAGTACTCTTGAACAAAGAGGAATCGGAGAGCGGACCTTACAGCGCCGCGCCCGGCGGCGCTATTGCGTCCCCGCCGGACCGGACGGGCTGCGCTGTTGCGCTGCGCCCTGCTTCTGCTGGTTGCGCTGAGCTGGCTGTGCCGGTGCGGGACGCGCCGGTTGTTGCGCTGCGGCGGGGCGATTTGCGTTGGGCTGGCCGTTGGCCGGACGCGTCGCCGGGGATTGCGCTGCAGGCGTCGCGGCGGCGCCAGGCGCGCTGGATGCGGCGTCTGGGGCGGCATCGCGCGCCTCCCGCTCGAGACCACGCAGTTTGGCGACATGCTTCTGATGCTGATCGTAGGTTTCCGAGAAGGCGTGCCCGCCGGTTCCGTCCGCGACGAAGAACAGCTCCTTGGTCCGGGCCGGATTTGCAGCGGCCTCGATCGAGGCGCGTCCCGGATTGGCGATCGGCCCGGGCGGAAGCCCTTCGATGACATAGGTGTTGTAGGGCGTCGGCTGCGTGATCTCGCTTTTCAGGATACCGCGTCCCAGAGAACCTTTGCCCCCGACCAGTCCGTAGATGATGGTTGGGTCGGACTGCAGCTTCATCTTGCTGCGCAGCCGGTTGACGAAGACGGCAGCGACGCGGGTTCGCTCATCCGGCTTGCCGGTTTCCTTTTCGATGATCGATGCAAGGGTCAGAAGCTGTTCGGGAGTTTTGACCGGCAGGTCGGCAACGCGCCGCTCCCACGCCTCCTTGAGCAGGCGCTGCTGCGCGGCCTGCATGCGCTTGATCATGTCTTCGCGCGGGGTGCCGCGGGTAAACCGGTAGCCGTCCGGCAATAGCGAACCCTCGCGTGGCACCTCGCGGATGGAGCCGGTCATCTTGTCGTTTTCGAGCAGCCGCGCGACGATCTGTTCCGAGGTCAGCCCCTCCGCCACCGTGAACTGGTGCTGGACCACCTTGCCCTCGACGAGGGTTTCTGCCACCTCGCGCGGACTTGCACCTTTCGCAAATTGATACTCGCCAAACTTCAGTTCGGCGCCGCGCGTCTTCATTGCAACCGCACCGGCCACGAAGATCCATGGATCGCGGATCACGCCTTCGCGGGCCAGGAGTTCGCCGATATCGCGCACACCGAGGCCACGCGGAATATTGACGATCTTCTCCTCGGTCAGCGGTCCCGGCTGCTCGAAGCGCAGGTTGCCCCAATAGGCCAAGGCGCCGAGCAGCACCGCCAGAAACAGCACGAACGTGAAGATCGCATTGCCGACGATGACGACCGGATGCCGGGCCCGGCGCGACCGCCGCGGGCTGGCTTTCGGTTCCGGCTCGAGCGCGGGACCGGGTGAAGGCGGGGGCGTCCTGTTGTCATCCATCGCAGGTCGAAGTCCGGAAGTGGTTGCGATCAAGGCTGCCCACGCGGGCGCGTGCGTCCGAGCGGGAGCATTGAAAACGCCAACCTGTCTGGCCCGGCTCGACCCCGGGCCGTCATGAGCTTATCAGAACGTGGCGGCGGTGTCGGGGATCCCAGACGGGCGACAGCATTTCCAAGGCTTATCGATGATTCGGTACCGCCCCGGTATGGCGTCGCTGTGGCACATGGCCGCTCGGCCGGGCGAATAGACGCCGCATCCGAATCGCGCGGTACCGAGGTGCATCGCGTCCGCTTGCGGCATCGAAGCCGCAAGCCGGCCGTGGCGTCTCAGTCGACCGCGCGCATCACCAGTGTTGCGTTGGTGCCGCCGAACCCGAACGAGTTCGACAATGCGACCTTGATCTCGCGCTTGCGAGCCTGATGCGGCACGAGGTCGATCGGCGTCTCCACCGACGGATTGTCGAGATTGATGGTCGGCGGAGCGACCTGGTCGCGGATCGCCAGGATCGAGAAAATCGCTTCGACCGCGCCGGCCGCACCGAGCAGATGCCCGATCGAAGACTTGGTCGAGGACATCGAGATCTTGCCCGCCGCATTGCCGACCACGCGCTCGACTGCGGCGAGTTCGATGGTGTCGGCCATGGTCGAGGTGCCATGCGCGTTGATGTAGTCGATGTCGCCCGGCGCAATGCCCGCACGCTTGATCGCGGCATTCATGCAGCGGAACGCTCCGTCTCCATCCGGCGTCGGCGCGGTGATGTGAAATGCATCGCCCGACATGCCGTAGCCGACGATCTCGGCGTAGATCTTTGCGCCGCGTTTCTTCGCGTGCTCGTATTCTTCGAGCACCAGGGCGCCCGCGCCCTCGCCCATGACGAAACCGTCGCGATCCTTGTCATAGGGGCGCGATGCGCGTTCCGGCGTATCGTTGAAACCGGTCGAGAGTGCGCGGCAGGCGGCGAAGCCCGCAAGCGACAGCCGGTCGACCGGCGATTCGGCGCCGCCCGCCACCATGACATCGGCATCGCCGAGTGCGATCATGCGAGCGGCGTCGCCGATCGCATGAGTCCCGGTCGAGCACGCGGTCACGACCGACGAATTCGGACCCTTCAGCCCGTGTTCGATCGATACGTAACCCGATGCCAGGTTGATGATGCGCCCCGGAATGAAGAACGGCGAGAGTTTACGCGGGCCCCGCTCCTTCACGAGGATCGCGCCCTCTGCGATGCCGCCGACGCCGCCGATGCCCGATCCGATCATCACGCCGGTGGCGTATTGATCTTCCGGGGTCTGCGGCTTCCAGCCGGCATCATCCAGCGCCTGGCGCGCGGCGCTCATCGCATAGACGATGAACGGGTCGACCTTGCGCTGCTCCTTGGGCTCCATCCACTGATCGGGATTGAAAGTACCGTCGGAGCCGTCGCCGCGCGGGATCACGCAAGCGATCTTGCACGGCAGGTCGGAGACCTCGAAGCTTTCGATCCGGCGCGCACCGCTCCGGCCTTCGAGGATACGCTGCCATGTCGCGTCCACGCCGCAGCCAAGCGGCGTGACCATTCCCAGACCTGTGACGACGACACGCCTCATCATCGGGTTCCCGCCCCGTCCGCTCTGCCCCGCCCCGGCTTAAAGCACCCTGGGCTGATACGGCTGCCGGCCCGTAGCGGGCCTTTCCGCAAGGACATACGGACGGACTGCGATCAGCTCTTGGCGTTCTTTTCGAGGAACTTCACAGCGTCGCCGACGGTGAGGATCGTCTCCGCCGCATCGTCGGGGATTTCGCAGCCGAACTCTTCCTCGAACGCCATCACGAGTTCGACCGTATCGAGGGAGTCGGCCCCCAGATCGTCGATGAAGCTGGCCTGCTCGGTGACCTTGTCGGGCTCGACGCCGAGGTGCTCCACCACGATCTTCTTCACTCGCTCGGAGATGTCACTCATCTGTTCGAACCTTTGCTTCCAGTGATGTGCTCAATCGGCGGCGCGATCGAAGCTGTCGTTAGGCCAATTGACCGGTTCAAGCGGCTTGATGCCTCAAGCGCGAGCCCCCCATGGACCGCACCCGCTGGCCGTTCCTTAAACCGAGATGATGGCGGCGTGTATTGGGTCGCAGACTTTGCGTCAAGCCCAGACCCGGACGCTTCCCCAACCCCGGCCGGAACCGGGCTATCATACTTCAAAAGCCAAGGCCAGCAGCC
>JAEWHY010000586.1 GCA_023387555.1 Pseudomonadota bacterium | reverse complement strand
CTCGGCGACCGCTTCCTCGGCCATGTCGAGCGCTGCCGGGTGCTGCTGCATCTGGTCGACGGCACCAGCGAGGATGTGGGCGCGGCCTACAAGACCATCCGCGGCGAACTCGAAGCCTATAACGAGGTGCTGGCCGAGAAGCCGGAGATCGTCGCGCTGTCGAAATGCGACGCGATGACCGATGACGAGATCAAGGCGCAGGTCAAGGCGCTGAAGAAAGCCGCAAAGCGGACGCCGCTGGTGCTCTCGTCGCAGTCGAGGCAAGGCGTGCCCGAGGCGCTGCGGGCGCTGCTCGATGTGATCGACGAAGCCCGTGTCGCGGAGGCGCCGGCCCCGGAGGACGTGAAGGCCTGGCAGCCCTGATTGCTGCCTGACCGCCGCGCGCCTTCTCTTTCCCTCTCCCCTTCGGGGGAGAGGGTGGCGAGCGGCGAAAGCCGCGAGCCGGGTGAGGGGGCTTTCCTCATCACTGTTTTTGAATAAAACCCCCTCACCCGGTCATCCCCGCTCCGCGCGGATGACCACCCTCTCCCCCGATGGGGAGAGGGGACACGCCGAATGCCGAGATATGCGCCTCCCCGCCCTCGCCGATTTCCGCCGCATCGTCATCAAGGTCGGCTCGTCCCTGCTCGTGGATTCCGCCGCGGGCGGCGTCCGCGAGGACTGGCTGCGCGCCCTGTGCGAGGACATCGCCTGGCTGCATGGCGGCAAGCGGGACATTCTGGTGGTGTCGTCGGGAGCAATCGCGCTCGGCCGGTCGGTGCTGAAACTGCCGCGCGGCGCCCTCGCCCTCGAGGATTCGCAGGCCGCCGCCGCAGTCGGCCAGATCGCGCTGGCCCGGATCTGGGCGCAGATGCTCGGCGCCCATAACATCACCGCGGGGCAGATCCTCGTCACCCTTGGCGACACCGAGGAGCGCCGGCGTTATCTCAACGCGCGCTCCACCATCGACCGGCTGCTCGAATGGAAGAGCGTGCCGGTGATCAACGAGAACGACACCGTCGCCACCACCGAAATCCGCTACGGCGACAACGACCGGCTCGGCGCGCGCGTCGCCACCATGATGAGCGCCGACCTGCTCGTGCTGCTCTCCGACATCGATGGACTTTACGACGCGCCGCCCGCCTCGAGCGTGTCCGCCAATCTGATCCCGGTCGTCGAGCGCATCACGCCGCAGATCGAAGCCATGGCCGGCGCGTCCGGCTCTGAATTGTCGCGCGGCGGCATGGTGACCAAGATCGAGGCCGGCAAGATCGCCACCAATGCCGGCACCCATATGGTGATCGCATCCGGCAAGACGCTGCACCCGCTGCGCGCCATTGCCGACGGCGGCCGCTGCACCTGGTTCCTGACGCCGGCCAATCCCGTCACCGCGCGCAAGAAGTGGATCGCCGGCGCGCTCGAACCCAAGGGGACGCTGCATATCGACCAGGGCGCGGTCACCGCGCTTCGCCGCGGCGCCAGTTTGCTTCCCGCCGGGGTGAAGCGGTTCGACGGCTCGTTCCAGCGCGGCGACGCGGTCACGATCCGCGATCTCGACAGCGTAGAAATCGGTCGCGGGCTGATCGCCTATGATGCCGAGGACGCCGCAAAAATCATCGGCCGCTCATCAGCGGACATCATGGTGATCCTCGGATTTTCCGGCCGCACCGAGATGGTGCATCGGGACGATCTGGTTCTGACGGGGCGCTAAGGACTTCGCTGTCGCAAATTTTGTGTGACGCATCTGCGATCGCGAATCTATCTCCGCCTTTGTCGAAAGCGGCCTGAAATCAGCGATTTTGCTTACCGTCGCTGTCTGACCCGCAAATTTCCGAGCGCGTCGCGCGCCTTGCCGCGCTCGCACGTCGGGATGCTGTTGCAAAATAGGCGCGGGTGTTGCGAATCCGCTTGTTGATAGTTTTTTATTTAATTGATTCATACCGCGCGGACACACCGCGCCGCGCGTAGTCTTGACGACGGTGAGTGGTGTATGGGGTCCTGAACTACCGGCCGCGCTCGGTCGGAATGTATCTGTAGCGTAACCGTTGCGTATGCGTTTCGACGGACAATTCGCCGATCCGTTTTTCTCCTGGGTGGTCGCTCCCCCTGACCGTACTGCCCGCGGCTCGCTGAATGGCTGGAAACGATTTTACATCCGGTATGCCGCCACTACGTCGATGATAACGAGACATCCCGGTGCCTCCCGGGGTGTCTCGTTATTTTTTTGAAAAGGCCGCGCTGGCGCATGACGCCACCCGAACGAACGCGCCGGCCTATCGAACCGGAAAATCGAAATAGGAATCCGGAAACGGCTCGTTGCGCAGCGTGAAGTGCCACCATTCCTTGTCATAGGGAATGAAACCGCGCGACCGCATCGCATCGGCAAGCAGCTTGCGGTTGGCCCGCACATCGGCGCTGACCTTCGCGTCCTGTCCCGATTGCGGCGACAGGAAATCGAACGGCGTCCCCATGTCGAGTTCGCGGTGATCGGTGAGCGACACCAGCGTCAGGTCGACCGTCGAACCGCGCGAATGGCCGGAGCGCTCGGCGATATAGCCCTCGCGAAACAGATGGGTCTTCGCGACATGCGGATAATATTCCGCCTTGGTGCTGTTGTCGGGATCGCGCGCCCAGCGCACGAAATGGCGGACCGCCCGGACCGGACGATAGCAGTCGAACACTTTCAGTCCGAGGCCGCGGGGCTTCAGGTCGCGCTGGACCGCAGCCAGCGCCGTCGCCGCCTGACGGGTCAGGACGCAGACCGGCGCCTCATAGCCATCGACGCGGGCGCCGACGAAATTGCGGGTGCCGACATAGCGCATGTCGACCACGAGGCCCGGCACCACCGCTGCGGTATCGACGAAGGCGGGAGGTCTGGTCTGCGCGTCCACGGGCGTCCCCCAAACAAGGACCGCCAGGGCGGCGGCGCGGAGCGCGGACCGAATCACCACCGGCGGTGTTGCGCGAGCCTGCCGCTGGCGCGACGATTCTTCAATTTTTACAATCACATCCATATAAAATCCTGATCCGCTCAAAACACGATTCCGGCGCCCTGACGCTCGCTCTGCGCAAGCGTTACATGATAGAAGCGGGGCCGACACCCGACACACACCGACAGACAGATGACCGCGCCGCTCAAATCCGTGGATTCCGCCGATACCGTCGCCAGCCTGATGCAGGACATCGGCCAGCGCGCCCGCAAGGCCGCGCGCGTGCTTGCGCTGGCGCCATCGGCGCAGAAGGACAAGGCGCTGCGCGCGATGGCGGAGGCGATCCGCGCCGCAGAACCGCAGATTCTCGCCGCCAATGAAGGCGACGTCGCCGATGCGAAGGTCGCCGGCGTCGCCGGCTCGTTCCTCGATCGGCTCACACTTGACCACAAGCGCATCGAGGGGATGGCCGAGGGCCTCGAGACGGTGGCACAGCTCACCGATCCGGTCGGGCATGTCATCGCCAAATGGACGCGGCCGAATGGCATGACCATCGACCGCGTGCGCACGCCGATCGGCGTGATCGGCGTGATCTACGAAAGCCGCCCGAATGTCACCGCCGATGCCGGCGCGCTGTGCCTGAAGGCCGGCAATGCTGCGATCCTGCGCGGCGGTTCGGATTCGCACCGCTCCTCGCGCGCGATCCATGATGCGATGGTCAAAGGGCTGCGCGCGGCGGATCTGCCGGAGGATGCAATCCAGCTCGTGCCGGTGCGCGACCGCGCTGCGGTCGGCGAAATGCTGGCCGGCCTTGGCGGCAACATCGATGTCATCGTGCCGCGCGGCGGAAAGAGCCTGGTGGAGCGCGTGCAGTCGGAAGCGCGGGTACCGGTGTTCGCGCATCTCGAAGGCATCTGCCACGTCTATATCGACAAGGCGGCAACGCCCGACATGGCGAAGGAAATCGCGCTGAACGCCAAGATGCGGCGCACCGGCATCTGTGGCGCCGCCGAAACCCTGCTGATCGACAGGGCTGCGCCCGCAAACATGTCGGCCCCGGTGGTCGCCGCGCTGCTCGATGCCGGCTGCGAAGTCCGCGGCGATGCCGCCGTGCAGGCGCTCGACCCGCGCGTCAAGCCGGCCGCGGCCGAGGATTACGGCAAGGAATTCCTCGACGCGATCATCGCCGCGAAGATCGTCGACGGCGTGGATGGCGCGATGGAGCACATCGCGCGACACGGTTCGCAGCATACCGATGCCATCGTCACGCAGGACGAGGACACCGCGAACCGCTTCCTCAACGAAGTCGACTCGGCGATCGTGCTGCATAACGCATCGACGCAATTCGCCGATGGCGGCGAATTCGGCTTCGGCGCCGAGATCGGCATCGCCACCGGCCGCATGCATGCGCGCGGCCCGGTCGGCGTCGAGCAACTGACCTCGTTCAAGTATCGCGTGCGCGGCAGCGGGCAGACCCGGCCGTGACGCCGTATCCGTCGTCCCCGCGAAGGCGGGGACCCATAACCGCCGCTCCGGAGTATGGGCCCCCGCCTTCGCGGGGGCGACCGTAATGAAACGCGTAGACGATCGCCCGATCGAACGCACGCTGGTCAAAAGCGTCACCAAACAGCGCGCCACGCTTCCGCTTCACACGCCGGGCATGCGCATCGGATTGTTCGGCGGCTCGTTCAATCCGACGCACGAGGCGCATCGCGCCGTCAGCCTTCTGGCAATGAAGAAGCTGCAACTCGACCGCCTGTGGTGGCTGGTGACGCCCGGCAATCCGCTCAAGGACAC
>JAEWHY010000570.1 GCA_023387555.1 Pseudomonadota bacterium | reverse complement strand
GGCTCACCGGGTGGCTTCCTTCACCGTTTGGCCTGCGCAAGTCGCCAATGCGCGTGTGGGGACCAAAGGGCACCAAGGCGATGATGACGGGGCTTGAGAAGGCCTACGATTGGGACATCGAGACGCGCATCGCCGATCAGAAACTGGCCCGAGAGTCCGTGAGCGTCGAGACGACGGAAATCGAAGAAGGCGTGATCTACGATCAGAATGGAGTAAAGGTCACGGCGTTTGCCGTGGATCACGGTGACCTTATCAAGCCGTGCTTCGGATATCGCGTGGACTACGATGGCCGCTCGGTGGTGATCTCCGGCGACACCAGGTTCTCAGAAAACCTGATCAAGCATGCGACCGGCGCGGGCCTTCTTATTCATCAAGCCGCAATGGCGAAGGATGAGCTGTTAGCGAAGTCGCCAGTGTTCCGTTACATCATCGATCACCACACCAAGCCTGAAGAGGTGGGTACCGTATTTGCGCGGACGAAGCCGAAACTCGCGGCGCTCTATCACATCGTTCTGCTCACTGACGGAAAAATCCCGGCACCGACGGAGGCGGATGTCGCCGAACGTGTGAAGAAGAACTATCAAGGCCCCATGGTCATCGCCGAAGACTTGATGCGCTTTTCCATCAAGCGGGAAGGCGTGACCTACAGCAATCCCTGAAGGCTGTCAGTGTCGCACGAATGAGCGACCCGGCTTAGGCCTCAGCCTCAAAACGCATGTGCCAGTTGCGAGGCCGCGCGTCGCAGCACCGGCAGAAAGCGGTTGATCAGATCGTCGCGGCTGGCCCGGTTGCCGCCGGCCGTGGCGTTGATCGAAGCCTCGATCTGTCCGCTGTTGGAGCGGATCGGCACCGCGATCGAGCGCATGCCGATCTCGAGCTGCTGGTCGGAGATGGCGTAGCCGTCCTTGGCGACGCGCTCGATCTTCCTGCGGATCGCTTCCGGTTCGACGAGGGTATATTCCGTAAAGACGTTCAGCTTCGCGCTCGAGAAGTACCGGTCGAGATCGGCGCTGCTCAGGCCCGACAGCAGGACTTGACCCATGGCGTTGAGATGCGCCGGCATGCGCGTCCCCGGCGGCACATGGATGAAGGTCGAATGCTTCGGCGGAACGCGGGCGATGTAGACCACGTCGCGGCCGTCCAGGACGCCCAGCGAGCAGGATTCGTCGATCTCGTTGACGACCTCCTGCATGATCGGCTGCGCCGTTTTCCACAGCGGCAGCGAACTCAGATACGCATAGCCGAGATCGAGCGTCTTCGGCGTCAGGCGGAATGATTTTCCGTCGGAGCGCAGATAGCCGAGCGCTTCCAGAGTCAGGAGGAAGCGACGCGCCGTGCCGCGCGACAGGCCGAGCTTTTCCGCCACTTCCGTCAGCGTCATCTGTTCCGATTGCTGCCCGAACGCCGTGATGACGGCGAGCCCGCGGGCCAGCGCATTCACGAAGTCGGGGTCGTCGCTGGAAATCGGCAAGTGGAGTCTCCGCGGTCAGAAGTTTCGAGAGAGCATTGACGGCCCGCTTGCGCAGTTTATAGTAAGACGAATTCGGACATTTGTCCGTATAGCGGACGAACTAGGTCTTGTCGAGTCCCGGTGAACGGATGTCGGCAATCAACGGGACGCAAATGGATACGACGATGCAGCGCAAGGTGGATCAGTTTGCATTGCTGCCGCAGACCGGCGCTGACACGCCGATGGGGCAGTTGTTGCGTCAGTTCTGGCACCCCGTCGCGGTGTCGAAGGATCTCAAGCCTGGGACGGCGCAGGCCGTCCGGGTGCTGGGCGAAGACCTCACGCTCTATCGCGGCGAGAGCGGGCGCCCGTTTCTGATCGGCGGCCGCTGTGCGCATCGCTGCACGGTGTTGCACACCGGCTGGGTGCAGGGCGATGAGCTCAGCTGCATGTACCATGGTTGGCGCTATGACGGCACGGGCCGATGCGTCGATATTCCCGCCGAGAACAAGCCGCGACTGAAGCCCATTAAGATCCCGGGTTATCCGCTCAACGAATATGCCGGGCTGATCTTTGCCTATCTTGGAAAGGGCGAGGCACCGGAGTTCGATCTGCCGAAAAAGCCGGTCTTCGAAGATCCCGATCGCGTCGTCATCGCGGACAAGCAGACCTGGGACTGCAACTGGTTCCAGCATGTCGAGAATTCGCTGGACGCCGTTCACGTGAGCTTTGCCCATGTGTGGGGCGCGGTGAAGCAGTTCGGTACGGCGGTCAGCGTCGCGATTCCCGAACTCGCCTACGCCGAAACCAGCGCCGGCATCCAGCAGACCGCGACGCGCTCACCCACAAACGTCCGCATCAGCAACTGGACGTTCCCGAACAACAACCATGTCATCGCGCCGGGACCGCGTCCTAATGATCCGTGGATTCATGTCGGCGCGTGGCCGACCCCGTCCGACGACACCCACACCATGCGCTTCACGCTTTACTCGGTGGATCGGGCCTGGGCCGAGGCGACCGAGAACTTCGAAGAGTTGTTCGGCTTGAACTACGAGCCGGCGCATCATGCGGAAGAGCTGTTCCATGGCCGTAACGATCTCTCGCAGATGCCCGAAATGAGCCTGATCACCGCGCAGGACTATGTCGCGGTGTGCGGGCAGGGACAGATCGTCGACCGCTCGATGGAAAATCTGTCGACCTCCGACGCGGGTGTCGCGTTCCTGCGGCGAATCTTCCTGCGTGAGATCGAGGCGATCCAGGAAGGGCGGCCGACCAAGGTCTGGAAGTCGCTCGAGGCCACGCCTGAACTGCCAATGCCGCAGGGCCATCAGGCCGCCGAATAACGCGCGCGCACGCGCCCTGCCCATACCGACCAACGGGGGACGAGTTTGAAAGTCGTTGATGCTATTGCCCAGGTGCTGAAGGCCGAGGGCGTCGAGAATCTCATTTGCTACCCCCGCCAGGCCCTGATCGATGCCTGCGCATCCCTCGGCATACGGCCTGTCGTCTGTCGTCAGGAGCGGGTGGGTGTCGGCATTGCCGATGGCATCAGCCGGTCGACCTACGGCCGCAGCCTCGGCGTGTTCTCGATGCAAGGCGGACCCGGAATCGAAAACACCTTTCCGGGTGCGGCGCAGGTGTTCGGCGACAACGTGCCGGTCCTGTTGATTCCGGGCGACCGCGTCGGCCGCAGCTTCACGCCGCCGTCGTTCGATCCGGTGCAGACGTTCAAGCCGGTGACGAAATGGGCCGCCGAAATCAACGACCCCGAGCGCGTGCACGAACTGCTTCGCCGCGCGTTTCACAATCTTCGCTCGGGCAAGCTCGGGCCGGTGCTGCTTGAACTGACCTCGAAGATCGGCGCCATGGAGATGCCGGAGGGCTTCGAATACCGGCCGGTGGCGCCGATGCGCGCCGGCCCCGATCCCGTCGCCATCCGGGATGCCGCGGAGGCTCTTCTCAAGTCGAAGTCGCCGATCATTCACGCCGGACAGGGCGTCTTGTACGCGGGCGCGACCAAGGATCTGGTCAAGCTGGCCGAACTGCTGCAGGCGCCGGTGCTGACCACCAACACCGGCAAGGGCGCGTTTCCGGAAAACCATCCGTTGTCGCTCGGCGCCTCGGTGATCTCAGGCCGGAAAGCCGCCTTCCACTTCCTCAAGAAGTCAGACCTAGTTTTCGGCGTCGGCACCAGCCTGACGCGCAATCCCTGGGCCCCGCAGATTCCGGCGGGCCGCACGATGGTGCATTCGAGCAACGACCCCGCCGACTTCAACAAGGAATACCAGTGCGACGTTGCGTTGCTTGGCGACGCCAAGCTCGTGATCGAGGCCCTGATTGCCGAAATCGGCAAGCGGCGCCGGACAGACGAGGACGTGGCCGCCGAAGTGGCGGCGATCAACCGCGAATGGATGGCAGAGTGGCTGCCGGAACTCACGTCGGCTGAAACACCGATCAATCAGTATCGCGTCATCCACGACCTGATGCAGACCGTCGATGTCGCAAACACGATCATCACCCACGAGGCAGGCAGCCCGCGAGAGCAGCTCGTTGCGATGTGGGAATGCGTGACGCCGGGCGGCTATCTCGGCTGGGGCAAGACCACGCAGCTCGGCCACGGCCTCGGCCTCATCATGGGCGCGAAGATCGCCAATCCGGACAAGCTCTGCATCAATCTGATGGGTGACGCGTCCATCGGCATGGTCGGAATGGATATCGAGACCGCGGTCCGCAACCGCATCGGCACGCTGACGATCGTGTTCAACAATGGCGTGATGGCCGGCGAGCAGAATGGATTGCTTGCGGCCGTCCAGCTCTACAACACCGCCGATCTCGGCGGAAATTACGCCGATGTGGCGAAGGCCCTGGGTGCCTGGTCGAAGCGGATCGCGCAGCCCGATGACTTCATCCCGGCGCTGAAGGCCGGCATCGAGGCGACGCAGTCCGGCGTTCCTGCGGTCATCGAGATCGTCGCCAAGCAGAACTTCAAGTACTCACGGTATCATTGAGAGCCGTGATGCCTGTTGCCGCCAGGGAAGATGTGATGGCTGAGGCGGCTGCACGGAGTGATGTCGCTTCCGGTGACATGCGTGTCCGGCTGACGGGCATTCGATACGCCGCGAAGGACATCAGTCTGTTCGAGTTCTGTCGCGTCGATGGCGGCGCTCTTCCCCCTGCGGAGCCGGGATCGCATGTCGATGTCCGGCTCCCCAACGGTCTTGTTCGCCAATATTCTCTCGTCGAGTCAGGCGAGCAGCCCGCCGCTTACACGGTCGCGGTCAAGAAAGAGGCGAGTGGCCGCGGCGGATCGCGCTATCTTCATGACCAGGTGAAGGTCGGCGACGAACTTGTTCTCGGAGCGCCACGCAACAATTTTCCGCTGCATCAGGATGGCGCACCGGCCATCCTGATTGCCGGAGGAATCGGCATTACGCCGCTGTGGTGCATGGCATCGCATCTGCAGCGGCAAGGCGCGGACTGGCGGCTCTATTATGCCTGCCGCGACCGCACGGCGATGGCCTTTTACGACAGCGCCGCTCGGCTGGACTCTGTGCATCTGCATTTTGACGACGAAAGCGGCGGTGCCGGTCTCGATCTGATGAAGATCGTCGCGGAGGCGCCACGCGATGCTCATCTGTATTGCTGCGGTCCGGCGCCGATGCTGTCCGCGTTCGCGGAGGCCACGAAGGCCTGGCCGGCGGATCGGTGCCACGTCGAGCATTTCGCGCTGACGCAGCCCTTGAGATCGGGCGGTGGCTTTACCGTCGTTCTGGCCAAGAGCGGCGTTGAGATGTTCGTTCCGGAAGGCCGCAGCATCGCGCATGTCCTGATTGAAGCCGGCATCGACGTGGCGACATCCTGCGAGCAAGGCTTTTGCGGAACCTGCGAGGTGCGCGTGCTGGATGGCGCGCCCGAACACAACGATTCAATCCTTTCGGAAAAGGACCGCGCGTCAAATCGCACGGCCATGATTTGCTGCGCTGGCAGCAAGACCGAACGCCTTGTCCTCGATTTGTGAGGTCTTGGTTTCCTGCTTGGTTTCCTGCTTGCATAAACATTTCGACAAGATTGGTGGAGGAGTGAATGTCCCTGAGAGCCTTCGTGCGTTGTGGTTGCGTTCTTGTACTTGCGCTGGTCGCCGCTTTTGTGAGTGGCACAGCGCGAGCTGACAACTTTCCAAGTCGTTCGATCCGTCTGATCGTCCCGGCCGCCGCGGGAGGCGGGTTGGACTCGCTGGCGCGCATCATGGCGCAGCGTGCGTCGGAGATTCTCGGGCAGACGATCGTCATCGAGAACAAGCCGGGCGCCAATTTCATCATCGGCATGGACATGGTGGCCAAGGCCAAGCCGGATGGTTACACGCTGCTTTTCGTTTCGAGCGCCGGGCTGACGATCAATCCGATTCTCTTCCCCAATATGCCGCTGGATCCGATGAAGGATCTGATGCCGGTTACGATCACGACGTCGAATCCGTTCGTGCTGCTCGTCAACAAGTCGGTGCCGGCCACGACGGTGTCCGAGTTTGTCGCCTATCTGAAGAAAAATCCGGGCAAGCTGAATCACGCATCGAACAGCGCCAGCACGCAGCTTGTGTCTGAATTGTTCAAGATGTTGGCCGGCGTCGACTACGTCAACGTGAGCTTCAGGGGCGGCGGGCCGGCTGCTCTAGCCACCGAGGCGGGCGACACCCAGCTCACTTTCGTCGATCTGGCCAGCGCGACCAACGCCCTGACCAGCGAGCGGGTCCGGGTGATGGCCATCACCACGCCCAAGCGATATCCGTTGCAGCCGTCGATTCCGACGCTGGCCGAGACGGGTGTTCCCGGATATTCGGCCGAAGCCTGGGGCGTGCTGATGGCCCCGGTCGGGACCCCCGACAACGTCGTCAAAATCCTGAACCAGGCTTTCAAGAAAGCGCTGGAGCATCCAGAGGTCGTCAAGCGGGTCAATGCCGTCGGCAACAGGATCGTCGGATCCGGCCCCGACGAGGCGAAGGCGACGTTGGCTGCCGAAGCCGAGCAGTGGCAGCGTGTTGTGAAAGAGCGCAACGTCCAATTCGGTAAGTGATCTTTAGCCGGACGGTCGGTTCTGCTGATGAGGGCCCTGCCGCAAGGCGGGGCCCTTTGCCGTTCGGGCGCGCCGAAGAGGCTTGATTTGCGGAACAGGGCGGTGATACATAGGCGCCGCTCGAATTTCAGCTAATGCTTTGATATGGCTGAACAAATCGGGCGCATGGACAATCTTTCCGGGCATCGAGCCGCCCGCCGCGAGATCCTGAAATGACCATCCGGCTGCACCGCGGCGATTTGCCTGACCTGTCCCGTTACATGCATTCGGTTGCGATCGACACCGAGACGCTCGGCCTCAACCCGCATCGCGACCGGCTTTGCGTCGTGCAACTGTCGCCGGGCGACGGCTCGGCCGATGTGGTGCAGATTCCGGCCGGCGGGGCCGATGCGCCCAATCTGAAACGGCTGCTCGGCGATCCGGCCATCCTCAAGATCTTCCATTACGCGCGATTCGACGTGGCCGTGCTGTCAAACGCCCTCGGCGTGTGGCCGATGCCACTCTATTGCACGAAGATCGCTTCCCGTCTGGCGCGCACCTATACGGACCGGCACGGACTGAAGGATCTGGTGCGCGAGCTGCTGGGCGTCGATCTGTCGAAACAGCAGCAATCGTCGGACTGGGGCGCGGAGGTTCTGACCGAGCCGCAGATCGCCTATGCCGCCTCGGACGTGCTCTATCTGCATGCGCTCAAGGAAAAGCTCGACGCCATGCTGGCGCGGGAAGGCCGCACCGAGCTGGCTGAGGCCTGTTTCCGGTTCCTGCCGCACCGGGCGCAGCTCGATCTGATGGGTTGGGCGGAAGAGGATATTTTCTCCCATTCCTGAGGCTTCCGCCGCGCCGGGGCCATATTCGGACGCGATTTTCCGGTTCTCCCGGGGTAGGATGGCCCGTGGGTGACCATCGATTCCGGGCAGGACGACACTTCCCATGAACCGCATGCTTGCCGGACCGGAGGACTGGGGCCAGCCGGGCCAGCCAAGCGCGGCACGGCCTAACGAAGTCATTTCCGGTGCGCGGCGGCACAGCCGCCGGGTGCGGTTCATGCGCAAGGCGGTGCCGGCCTGTCTCGCGTTGGCGGTGATTGGTCTCGTGCTTGCGAACTATCTCAATCCCGCCCGCTGGCTCCGGGTACCGACCGAATTCGGCACCTTGGTGATTTCTGGTTCCAAGATCACGATGGAGGCCCCGCGGCTCGCCGGCTTCACCGGTGACCAGCGTGAATATGAGGTCAAGGCGGCTTCTGCATCTCAGGACACGAAGAATCCGACCATCGTGGAGATGCGAGAGATCAGCGGCCGGATCGACATGGAGGACAAGAGCAGGGTGACACTCACGGCTGTCGAGGGCGTCTACGACACCAAGGCCGATCTGCTGAGGCTCAATCAGGAAATCCTGATCGTGTCGACGGCCGGCTATCAGGGGCGCCTGACCGAAGCGCAGGTCGAGATCAAGAAAGGCCGCATCGTTTCGGAAAAGCCGGTGCAGATGAAAATGCCGCAGGGCACGCTCGATGCCAACCGCCTAGAAGTGACCGAAACCGGCGGTGTCATCCGGTTCGACGGTGGTGTGGTCATGATGCTGACGCCCGAGGCGCTCAACCGCGGTATGCAGTCGCAGGCAGCCAGTCAGGCGAACCCGAAATGATCGTCTCTCGTCCGTATGGAGGCCGCCTGCTGGCGGCCGCGCTGGTCTTGCTGCTCGCCGTGCCCGCCGCGGCGCAGGCTCAGAAGCCGCAGGAAACCGGCGTCCCCAATGCCTTGCAGGGCTTCGCCCGGAACAAGGACGAGCCGGTCCAGATCGAGGCCGCCTCCCTCGAGGTGCGCGACAAGGACAAGATGGCGGTTTTCACCGGCAATGTCGTCGTGACGCAGGGCGACACCGTGATGAAATGCAAGGAGTTGCGGGTCTATTACGATCAGGATGACCCGAAAGGCGGCGCCAAGGCCAACGCGAAGGGCGGCACCATGAAGGCCGCGCAGCCGGGGCCCGGCGGCCGGCAGTCGATTCGCCGGCTGGAGGCTCGCGGCGGAGTCATCGTGACGTCGAAGGATCAGACCGCCACGGGCGCCACCGGCATTTTCGAGATGAGGACCAACACCGTCACGCTGACGGGCGGCGTCGTCATTACCCAGGGCGCCAACGTCCTCAAGGGCGAACGTCTGGTTGTCGATCTGACGACCAATTTCGCGAAGGTCGAGGGTGGCCGGGTGCAGGGCCTGTTTTCCACCAGCAAGGACGACAAGCCCGGCGGACTGCTCGGCCAGCCGAAGGAGGGGCAGAAGCCCGCGGTCAGGAATAAGCCGACGGCGCTGCCCGGCTCGGCCGTGACCAACTGACCCGCGT
>JAEWHY010000568.1 GCA_023387555.1 Pseudomonadota bacterium | reverse complement strand
ATACGACGACTTCGTCGCGATGCCGACGCATGTGATGCTGCTGTGCGTGATCTATCCGGTGGTCGGCCTGGTGCTCGCGCGCCTCGCGTTCGGCTACGACATGATGCCGATCGTGTTCCCGCTCGCGGCGGGCTTCGCGCTGGTCGGACCGCTCGCGGCGATCGGCCTCTATGAATTGAGCCGGCGCCGCGAAGAAGGCCTCGACACCTCGTGGGTCCATGCGATCGAGGTGCTGCGCTCGTCCTCGATCGACGCCATCCTCGCGTTCGCGGTGCTGCTGGTGATCCTGTTCACGATCTGGGTCGCCGCGGCGCACGCGCTCTACCAGTCGCTGTTCGGTTACGGCACGCCGGCCTCGATCGGCCAGTTCCTGAGCGATATCTTCACCACCGGCGAGGGCTGGACCCTGATCATCGCCGGCAATGCGCTCGGCTTCCTGTTCGCCGCCACGGTGTTCACCATCAGCGTGGTCACCTTCCCGCTGCTGATCGACCGCGATGTCGGCGCCGTGGTCGCGATGCACACCTCGGTGAAGGCGGTGCTGCTCAATCCGGTGGTGATGGCGGCCTGGGCGCTGTTCATCGTGGTTGCGCTGGTGATCGGATCGCTGCCGTTCTTCGTCGGTCTCGCGGTGGTGATGCCGGTGCTCGGCCATGCGAGCTGGCACCTGTATCGCAAGCTGGTGGAGCCGGGTCCGAGTCCGCGTCCGACGCTGCGCGGACCGCGCGAGGGTCGCCGCTATGCTGCGGATTTTCCGTCGGCGATGTTCCCTTGGGCGCGCAACAAGGAATAGCCGTCCATGTCGCGCATCCATCGCCTGCGCGTCGCAGCGGCAGGATTGCCCGGCGGGGCGGTGCTCGGCTTGATGATGCTATTCATGATGATTACTGCGACGGCGCAGGCGATGCCAATCAGCCGGCCGGGCGTGCCGATTGATGCGGACTCATCACTGGGTCTGAAGCCCGCGGCCTGGCAATGCTTCCAGTTCGGCAACTGCGTGTGGCGGCCTAAGGCGTATTTCCAGCCGCAGGCGGGTGGCGGTTATCGCTACGCGCCGCCGCCGCGGCGTTACAACCGCCCGCGCTATCGTCGCGACTGACGTGTAACGAGAATGAGGAATGGACCCGGGCTGGCGCTCCCGGGCCCATTCGGCATGACGGATCGGGGACGCGAATCCGTCTTGCTGTTCGCTGTCGTGAACTCTGGCGAACCAAACATCGTCCGCCGCGCTCGCGAAGTCATCTGCAGACTAACCGCACGCGCGGTGCTTCGCTCAATCCAAGTTGCCGCAGTTACATCAAAGCGACGTGACGACGGCGTGATCATGATGCGCAATCGCGTGATCGCAGCCGGCGTATCGTTGCGCAACATGAGCGCTGGCACCATGGGCGACCACTAGCTGTAGATGTAAACCACACGGCGCGAGAGTGGATCGACCAGCACCGGGTAGTCGTTCACGTA
The DNA here is from genome assembly GCA_023387555.1 of Pseudomonadota bacterium. Classification (GTDB taxonomy): domain Bacteria; phylum Pseudomonadota; class Alphaproteobacteria; order Rhizobiales; family Xanthobacteraceae; genus Pseudorhodoplanes. The sequence continues at coordinate 1,853 of JAEWHY010000568.1, read as the reverse complement.
AGCATATTGAAAACGCGAGCCTGGCACCGGCACGAGCGCGATGCCCTCCGGTATGCCGGCGCCGATCAGAAGGCTGCCTTCCAGCCACACCGTCTCCAACGGGTTCACGGTGATGAAGTCGCGCACCGCGCGCGGCGGCATGTAAGCGCGCGGCGGTGTGGTCGCGGCGTAGATCACTTCGCGTGGTGCAATCAGCCGGCCCGCGAATCGTCGCGGTGCGACCCCGGTGGTCCCGACCACGGTCGCTGCCGGAGCGCGATAGGTCACGGCCGGCGGTGGCGCCTGATAGGTTGCTGCAGGCGCTTGATAGGTCGGCGCCTGATATGTCGCCACCGGCGGCTGATAGGTCGGCGCCGGATACGTTGCGATGGGCGTCTGATAGGTGGGCGTCTGATAGGTGGTGACCGGCGCAGGTGCGCTGTAGACCGGCGGCGTCGTCGCCGCATAGACCGGGGAGGGCGCGGGCGCCACAGCCGGCTGCTGCCACGCCGTGACCGGCACCGGCACCGGAACGGGGATCGGCACGGTAAGCGGTGCGATCGGAGCCTGGACCAGCGGCCGGGGCGCGGCTGCGACAGTCGTCGTTGCGACCGGCACCTCGATCTCCGGTACCGGCAGGATGGCGACCGTATCGCCCGTCAGCACCATGTATTGCGAATAGGCCCATCCGCGCTGGCCGCGGAAATCGATCAGGCACCAGCGGCTGCCCTCGACGCATCCATAGACGATGGCACGCCGGTTGTTGCGCAGCATGCCGATCACGGGAAATTGCGGATCGGGGCCTGAGCGCACATTGAGATCCCGCGTCGCGGTCCCGACCGTTTGCGCCTCCGCCGCCGTGAGCATCGCGGCCGACAGGACCGATGCGGTGAGGACCGAAGCGGTGATGGATGCGCGTGTCATGGCGTCCTCGCGAATGTGGACCCTCGTCCGCAACTGAACGCAGCGCAACAAAGGTTCGTTCCGGAAATGCCGGCGGCGGATTTGCCGGTTCCCTTGCGACCCGTTAACGTCCGCGCACCAAAACATCCTGGGGGAGTATCCTGATGCTGCGTGCTGCGATTGCCTGTATTGCCGTGGTTGTGTCTGCTTCGGTTGCGAGTGCACAGACGCCCGCCGACAGCCGCCTGAAGCGGATTTCGGACACCAAGACGATCAAGATCGGCTATCGCGCGGCGGCCACACCGTTCTCCTTCGTCAATCCGCAGACCAAGGAGCCGGCTGGCTACACCATCGACCTGTGCCGCCTCGCTGCCGAGCGGATCGGCAAGTCGCTGAATGCGCCGCTGAAGATCGAATGGGTCGAGGTCACGACCCAGAACCGATTCGATCTGGTGGCGCAGGGCAAGGCCGACATGGAATGCGGTTCCTCCACCATGACGCTGTCGCGGATGCGGCAGGTGGACTTCTCTTTCGTGACATTTGTCGAGAGCACCGGCCTTGTGGTGCGGGCCGGTTCCGGCATCGCCAAGGCCGGTGACCTGAACGGCCAGAAGATCGCGGTTGCTGCGAACACCACGAACGAGGCGGCGCTCGCCGAACTGATCAAGCTGGGCAAGCTGAAAGCGACGATTGTTCCGGTCAAGGATCGTGACGCCGGCATCGCGGCGCTGGAAAAGGGTGAGGTCGACGGCTACGCCAGCGACAAGCTGCTGCTGGTCGGCGCGCGTTTTCAGGATGCAAAGGCGCTGACGATGCTGCCGGACGATCTGTCGTTCGAGCCTTACGCGATCGCGCTGCCGCGCGGCGACTGGGCGTTCCGCCTCGCGGTCAATTCGGCGCTCGCCGACGTGTACCGCACCGGGCTGATCTTCAATGTCTTCAGCAAGTGGTTCGATCAGGTCAAGCTGAAG
>JAEWHY010000458.1 GCA_023387555.1 Pseudomonadota bacterium | reverse complement strand
TCATCCTTCACCATATCGCGCAGCTTCATCCACTGGATGCAGTCGTGCAGAGCCACCCACGCGCCGGTGATGGACGCAGTGCGCGTGCCGCCGTCGGCCTGGATGACGTCGCAGTCGATGCTGATCTGGCGCTCGCCGAGCTTATTGAGATCGACGATGGCGCGCAGGGCGCGGCCGATCAGGCGTTGTATCTCCTGCGTGCGGCCGGAGGCATGGCCCACCGTCACCTCGCGGCGCGTGCGCTCGCTCGTGGCGCGGGGCAGCATTCCGTATTCGGCCGTAACCCAGCCACGCCCCTGGCCCTTGAGCCACGGCGGCACGCGCTCTTCCAGGCTCGCGGTGCACAGCACGTGGGTGTCACCGAACTTTATGAGACAGGAACCTTCAGCGTGCTTGGATACTGCGCGCTCGATGGAGACGCGGCGTAGCTCATCGGGATTGCGTTTCGAAGGGCGCATAGCAAATTTCGGACCGCGGCTGCTGCATGGGAAATTCCGGCGAACCTACGGGAGGGCCGGGCTGGCATCAACCAAAACCGCGCACCGTTTGACGAAGATGGTGCCGCATCCATAATCTTGGCCAACCTTGAGGCGAGGTCGATTCCCCGCAATGAACGAAAGCGCCAGCGGACTTACGAGGCTCAGCGACCGCTCCCGCACCATCCTCCGGCAGATCGTCGAGTCCTATCTCGAAACCGGCGAGCCGGTCGGATCGCGCAACCTGTCGCGGGTGTTGCCGATCAATCTATCACCGGCGTCGATCCGTAACGTGATGTCGGATCTGGAGCAGCTCGGGCTGATCGTCGCCCCGCATACATCGGCGGGGCGGCTGCCGACGCAGCTCGGACTGCGGCTCTTCGTCGACGGGCTGCTGGAGGTGGGCGATCTCACCACCAAGGAGCGGCGGCAGATCGAAGCCCACATTTCCGGACGGGGCGCCTCCACCGTGGACGATGTTCTGCGCGAGGCGGGCGAGCTGATCTCAGGCCTTTCGCACTGCGCGGGCGTCGTTCTCGCGGACAAGCAGGTGACGCGCCTCAAGCACATCGAGTTCGTGCTGCTGGAACCGGGCAAGGCGCTGGTGGTGCTGGTCGACGAGGATCAGACGGTCGAGAACCGCATCGTCAACCTGCCGCAAGGATTGCCGCCGTCCGCGCTCGCCGAAGCCGCCAACTACCTCAACGCGCACGTGCGCGGCCTCACCATGGCGGAGGCGCGGGCGCGCATCGAACAGCAGCTTCAGTCCTCGCGCGCGGAACTCGATGAGCTCACCAAGCGCTTTATCCAGTCAGGGCTGGCGGAATGGTCCGGCTCGCTCGATGACCGGAAGAGCCTCATCGTGCGCGGACAGGCGAACCTGCTGAAGGACGTCAATGCGCAGGACGACCTGGAGCGCATCCGGCATCTGTTCGACGACCTGGAACGCAAACGCGACCTCGTACAGCTCCTCGGCCTGTCGGAAAGTGCCGATGGCGTAAGGATTTTCATCGGTTCGGAGAACAAGCTGTTCTCCCTTTCCGGCTCCTCGCTGATCGTTGCGCCCTTCCACGACGAGCGGCGCAAGGTTGTCGGGGTGCTCGGGGTCATCGGCCCCACGCGCATCAATTATGCGCGTATCATTCCGATGGTGGACTACACCGCGAAGCTCGTTAGCCGACTGTTGACTTGATTTTTGCCATACATCGCCTGATATCGCGCCCGAATCATTGGGCCCTGTCGCGGAGAGATCATGGCCGAAGACGAGAAGAAGTCCGACCCGAACGCAGCTCCAGGTGGTGAGCCGGCTTCTGCGCCTGGCAACGGCGAGGCGACCGGAACGGTCGCCGTGCTCGAGGCACGGATCGCCGAGCTGACCGACCGGCTGCTGCGCGCCCACGCGGACATGGACAATCTACGCAAACGCACCGAGCGCGAGCGGGAGGAAACGGCCAAATACGCCATTTCCAAGTTTGCCCGCGATGTGCTGACGGTGGGCGACAATCTGCAGCGCGCCACGGCCGCCGTGCCAGCGGGCGCCGCGGACGCGGATCCTGCCCTCAAGGCGCTCATGGACGGCGTTTCCATGACGGAACGCGATTTCCTCAATGTGCTGGAGCGCAACGGTGTGACGCGGATCGATCCGGCGGGTGAAGCATTCAACCCGCACCAGCACCAGGCGATGGCCGAAATCGAACAGGCCGGCGCTGCGCCGGGTACCGTTGTACAGGTGTATCAGCCGGGCTATCTCTTAGAAGGACGCGTGCTGCGGCCTGCTATGGTCGTCGTGGCCAAGGGCCCCGCACAGCGCCCCGCGGACACCGAAGGGGCCGCGGAAGCAAAGGCGTCGGGCGGCGACGCTTAGTCGCCCGCTTCGCTAGCATTGCGTGATTCAAAGTGCGCTTTACTGGGGAAAATTGAACGTGCGGCTCCCACCTGGGACCGTTGCGCCCCGTAAAAGCCACCTTATATAAGCGGCGTTTACCGTTTGGATGCTCCATAGGGGACCGCACCGGCGCGTGCTTTCGCGCCGCGGATTCTCCGGACGCCGGAACTTCGGGTCCGGACGGTCTGCCGCAGAAGAATGAGGATAGGCACCATGGCTAAAGTTATCGGCATCGACCTCGGAACCACGAACTC
>JAEWHY010000426.1 GCA_023387555.1 Pseudomonadota bacterium | reverse complement strand
GCTCAACACGGTGTTCGTCGAGGTGCTGAACCTGCCGGAGGTCAAGGAGGCGCTGACCAAGCAGGGCGTCGAGGTGATGGCGACGTCGCGCGCCGCGACGCGGGACTTCATCGTGAAGGAAATGAAGCGCTATGCCGATGTCGTCGCCTTCTCCGGCGCCAAGGCGGAATAGGCGCGGCTGACCTTTATCGGCTGGCGCAAGCGGCCGTCAGCCGATGCTTCCCGCGAAGCGTTCGGCGAGCCGCTCGCGGCGGAACACGTCGGCGACGTGATCGATGAACACGCGGGTCTTGGACGGAAGCATGGTCCGGCTCGCATAATACAGCGAGATCGAACCGAGATCGCCGTACCAGCGCGGCAAGAGGCGCACCAAGGCGCCGCTCTCCAGATCGCGCAGCGCATCGGGCACCGACAGCAGCGCGACGCCAAGGCCGAGCTGCGCGGCCCTCGACATCGCCGCCGCATCGTCGACCACGACGGTTTCCTTCTGCGGCGCCGCGACCTCGTTGCCTTCGGCATCGCGCATGATGCGCCTTGGAATGCGGCCGGTGCGCTGCGAGCGCATCACCACGCCGTCGAAGCCCGCAAGGTCCGACGGATCGACCGGCGGTGTGCGGCCCCGCATGAAGGCCGGCGTCGCCACCGCGATGACATGCAGCGGCGCCAGCACCCGCGACGTCAGGCCGCCCGACAAATCGAAGCCGCCGCCGATCGCCGCGTCATACCCCTCGGCGATCAGATCGACCTGCCGGCTTTCGAAACGGCAATCCGGCCGCACCCGCGGATAGCGGCGCATGAAGTCCGGCAGCAGCGGCAGGATATGAGCGATGCCGAAATCGCGGCTCACGCTCAACTTGATGGCGCCCGCGGGCTCCCCGCCTGGCGCGACGTCCACCACCGCCGCCCGCAACGCATTGAGATGGTCGCCGATGGCCTGGAGGAAGCGCTCGCCTTCGTCGGTCAGGGCAAGCTTCCGGGTCGACCGGTGAAACAGCCGGATGCCGAGGTTGCGTTCCAGCACCCCGATGTTGCGGCTGACCGCCGCCGGGGTCAGGCCGAGCTGGCGCGCCGCCGCGGAGAAGCTGCCGAGTTCCGCGCTGCGGGCGAAGGATTCGAGATTGGCGAGGCTTTCCATCGGCTATTATCAATTCTTGATTGAAAATCTTTGACATAATTACCGACTAATCAGAACAAGACAATCGCGGCACAGTCGCCCCGTCAACAACGGAGCGATCCCATGAGCAAAGCCGGTCTCGACGCCCTCCTCACACCGGAAAACTCGGTCCTGGTCCTGATCGACCATCAGCCGTTCCAGTTCGCCAACCTGCACAGCCACGAACCGACGATGATCGCGAACAACGTGATCGGCCTCGCCAAGGCGGCAAAGGCCTTCAACGTCCCCACCATCCTCACCACGGTGCTCGAAGAGCGCGGCGGCTATCTGATCAAGGGGCTGCAGGATGTGTTCCCCGAGCAGAAGCCGATCGACCGCACCTTCATCAACACCTGGGAGGATCCGAAGGTCGTCGACGTTGTGAAGAAGACCGGTCGCAAGCAGCTGATCCTCGCAGCGTTGTGGACTGAAATCTGCCTGGCGATGCCGGCGATCCAGGCCGCGGGTGAAGGGTACGACGTCTTTGCCGTCACCGATGCGTCGGGCGGGGTCTCGGCCGAAGCTCACGACATGGCCGTGCGGCGCATGATTGCGGCCGGCGTCACGCCGATCACATGGCTCGCTGTCGCGTCCGAATGGCAGCGCGACTGGGCGCGCGAAGCGACTTTGCCAGCGTTCGGCGACGTGTTCGCACATGCCGGTGGCTCGGGCATCGCGTTCGCGTGGGAGACGCAGTTGCTCGGGCACAAAGCCCGCGCGGTGTGACGTTACCGATCGCGCGGAGAACCTCTCGAGAGCAATGCCATGACCATCGGCATCATCGGCGCCGGCAATATCGGCGCCGCCCTTGCGGCGGCGCTCGGTCGCGCCGGTATCGCAGCGATCATATCGAACAGTCGCGGTCCGCAGTCACTGGCGGACCTCGCAGGCGAGGCCGGCGCTACAATCAGCGCCGGCACTCGCGACGAAGCCGCGGCCCAGGACATCGTCCTGGTCGCGGTCAACTGGTCGAAGCTGCCGGACGCGTTGCGCGGCTTGCCAGACTTCGGCGGCCGCATCGTGATCGACGCCAATAATCCGATCGAGGGTCCGCTGTTCAAACCGGCGGAACTCAACGGACGGGTGTCGAGCGAGGTGTTCGCCAGCCTCGTGCCCGGCGCGAGGGTGGTCAAGGCGTTCAACCACCTGCGCGCCCATCTGCTCGCCGGCGACCCCAAAGCGGAAGGCGGACAGCGCGTCCTGTTCTATTCCGGTGACGATGCCCGCGCGAAAGCGGAAGTGGGTGCGCTGATCGACCGGCTCGGCTTCTTCGGGATCGATCTTGGGTCCCTCGCGATCGGCGGCCGCCTCGCGCAGTTTCCCGGCGGCCCGCTGCCCGCGCACAATCTCGTCAGGTTCGGCTGATCGCGGTTCGAAACGATCTGCTTCAGCAGAGCAAGGCGTGACGTTTCCATCCGGCGCGCGGGCCCCTTGGCGACCGGCCCCGCAGGAGGAAATCCGAGTTCGAAAAATCCGCAGGTGTCTCCCGATTTTTCATGCTCCGAAAATCAAATCGCCTTATGCAGGACATGAAAATGCCGATGGGTCCGGCCGCCATCCGTATGCCCTCCCAGGCGTACATTCTTGCGTGCCGGTATCAATCAACCCGCGGCCGGCGAATTCGAAGACAGGAGCCCACCTCATGGACCTTTCCCGCATCACTTCGGGGCAAAATCCGCCGAAGGACATCCATGCGGTGATCGAAATTCCACTCGGCGGCGTGCCGGTGAAATACGAGATCGACAAAAAATCGGGCGCGCTGTTCGTCGACCGCTTCCTGCACACCGCGATGTTCTATCCGGGCAATTACGGATTCATCCCGCACACCCTGTCCGCCGATGGCGATCCCTGCGACGTGCTGGTGGTCAGCCAGGTGCCGGTGGTCGCGGGCGCCGTGATCCGCTGCCGTCCGGTCGGCGCCCTGGTAATGGAGGATGAGGCCGGCGGCGACGAGAAGATCCTCGCCGTGCCGGTCGACGCGCTGCATCCGTTCTATGCCGGGGTGCGGAGCTACAAGGACCTGCCCACCATCATGTGCGAGCAGATCGCGCATTTCTTCAAGCACTACAAGGATCTGGAAAAGGGCAAATGGGTCACGATCGTGCGCTGGCTCGATGCCGATGGCGCCGAGCAACTCGTGATGGACGCGATCGCCCGCTACAATCCCTATCGCGACTAGCGCGGGGCTACGACGCGTCGCCCTTCGGCCGCTTCAGGACGTTCATCAGCATGGTGGCGAGCGGCACGATCAGCGACGGCAGCACGCTGTCGACCGGGTGCCGCAGCGCCTGACCGAACGAGGCGATGTCGGCCTGCAGCAACCGCGCATCGGTCTGCAGCGCCTGCATCGTCTGGTCCTGGATCTCGTTGGCGAGTTCGAGTTCGCGGCCCGGCTTCTTGCGGTCGGCGATCAGCACCAGGATGCCGGCAATCACGAAGTTCGCCGCGCCCAGGATGAGCGCCGCCGCGATCGTGCTCCAGTATTCGCGCAGCGCGTAGAAGGCGGCGACCTCGAACATCAGAAGACCGATCAGGGCCAGCACGGCGGCGGCGGCATTCAGTCCGGACCGCGCAATGACATGCCGCATCCTGATTTCGGCGATCGCCCGCTCGGTCCGCCACAGCACGCGCAGATTGTTGATGAAACGGTCCATGGTCATCTCGCTCATCTCGCTCGCAACGTTACACTGGCGACCAGCACGCCGAGCAGGAAAGCGGCCGCGACCGACGCGTAAGGGTGCGCCGCCACGATATTCTCGGCTTCGTCCGCCGCCTCGCCGAGCTTGTCCTGCAACTCGCTGAGCACCCGCTCGACTTCGCCGCGCATGTCCTCGGCCGCGGGCGGCGGCGGTTCGGCTTTCGCGCGGGCCGACGGAGCGGACCCAAGCTCTTCTTCGGCGACGCGCGGCACCTGCCGCAACTCGCGCCGCAACGCCTCAAGCTCGCGCTGCAGGTCGTTGCGCCCGCTCATCGCTCACACAGCCCTTCAGATCGCCTTGGCAATGCGTTCATAGGCGGCCTTCAACTCCGCGCCGAGCAGGTCGAGCGCCGCGCCGACATCCCTCGCGCTGCGATCGAGTTTGGCACGGGCTTCGAAATTCTCCCATTTGGCTTCGAGCTTGTGCCATTCGTCCTGCAATTCCATCGTGCCGAGATGGGCCTTGACCCGCGCCTCGTCGCGCAGCGATTTCAGGTCTTCAACGATCCTGTCGAAACTCTGCATGATTCTGCTCCGTCTGTCCGGTCCGGTCGACCATCGCAAACCGAAGGCACGTCATCCTTGACCTGTCGCAAGACGTGGATGGTCTTGCCGGGCGGCGAATTGTTTCAGACTCTTGGCGCCGGCGCCAGCGATGAGCGCATGGCGTTGCGCGCGCACTTGTGCTTCTGTCCGCACGAATCTTGGAGCATTCAGGCTGCGCATGCTGATCACTCGACCCGATATCTTCACCGAACCGGCGAATGTCGATCCTGACACGCTCGCCAATCTCGGCCCGCTGCGGCCGCTCGCCGGCGCCTGGCGCGCGCAGAAGGGTGTCGACCTGAACCCGAAGGCCGACGGTCCCGAGCGGCGCGTGTTCATCGAGACGATCCACATGCATCCGATCGATCCGCAGACCAACGGCCCGCAGCTGTTCTACGGGTTGCGCTATCACATCCACATCAACACCGCCGAGGAGGACATCACCTTCCACGAGCAGGTGGGTTACTGGCTGTGGGAGCCGGCGACCGGCCTCGTGATGCAGACGCTCGCCATTCCGCGCGGTCAGGTTGCGCTCGCCGCCGGGCAGGCCAAAGCCGACGACAAGACCTTCTCGGTGTCATCGACGCGCGGCAAGACCGATTACGGAATCTGCTCGACCGACTTTCTGGAAAAGGCGTTCCGCACCGATTCCTATCGGATCGACATCACCTGCAACGCCGACGACACCTGGTCCTACGTCACGCACACGATGCTCGCGGTGCATGGCGCCGAACCCGCGTTCGATCACACCGACAGGAATACGCTGCAGCGGATCGCGCCGCCGGAGAAGAATCCGCTGGCGAATATCGTGGCGAGCAAGGCGGCGAAGTAGCGCATCGTCATTCCGGGGCCTTCGCAAAACGAAGGAGTCCGGAATCCGGAATGACAAACTCCGCGCGCGATCCCTGGATTCCGGGTTCGCATGCTACGCATGCGCCCCGGAATGACAGCCTCAATCGCGCAGCTTGCTCACCCGCCGAGCTTGGCCTTCACCATGCCGCTGGCCTTGGCAAAATCCATCTGGCCGGCAAACTTCGCCTTCAGCGCACCGACCACCTTGCCCATGTCCTTCATCGAGGCGGCGCCGGTCTCGGCAATCGCGGCCTCGATCGCGGCACCCATCTCGGCTTCCGACATCTGCTGCGGCAGATAGGCGGAGATGATCGCGATCTCCTCGCCTTCCTGCTGGGCGAGTTCGGGACGGCCGCCCTTCTCGTAGAGGTCCTTGGACTCCTGGCGCTGCTTGATCATTTTCTGCAGCACCGGAAGGAGATCGGCGTCGGTCAGCGTCTTGCCTGAGCTACGGGCCTCGATATCGGCATTCTTGAACGTGGAATTGACCATGCGGAGCGTCGCGACCTTGCGCTCGTCCTTGGCCTTCATCGCCTCCTTGAGGGCGGCGTTGATGTCATCGCGCAGCATGGGCGTTCTCCTTCACCGCTGCGGCTCGCTCACAAACGAAGCGGGCGGCACCGCAGTTGCCTGCATGTACCGCCCGCTCCCGCAAAATCAAGCGTGCCGGGTTACGGCTTGACGCAATAGACCTGAATGGCGGAGACGTCGGCGCCGGTGCAGGACGCGGTCAGCGCGTCGCCGTCGCTCCTGAACGAGGCCGGCACGGCGCCGCCGATGCACAGGGCATTCAGCACCACTTCACCCTTGTCGCAGGTCTGGGTGCAGG
>JAEWHY010000382.1 GCA_023387555.1 Pseudomonadota bacterium | reverse complement strand
GGTGCGGTTCGAGGTCAGCACGACGACCGGATGCTCCTCGGCGCGAACCGTGCCGCGTTCCGGAATCGAGATCGAGAAATCCGACAGGAATTCGAGCAGGAAGGCCTCGAACTCATGATCGGCACGGTCGATCTCGTCGATCAGCAGCACGGTGTCGCGCGGATGCCGCAGCGCCTCCAGCATCGGCCGCGCGACCAGGAACTCGTCCGCATAGATGTTGACGTAAGCATCGCCCGCCTGACGGATCGCCAGCATCTGCCGCGGATAATTCCATTCGTAGAGCGCGTGCGCCGAATCGATGCCCTCGTAGCATTGCAGACGGACCAGCTGGCGACCGAGCACCGAGGCCAGCGCCTTGGCGCCTTCGGTCTTGCCGACACCGGGCGCGCCCTCGAGCAGCAGCGGCTTGCCGAGTGCGAGCGCCAGATAGCTAGCGGTCGCCATGCCTTCGTCGGCGATATATTGCGCATCGCGCATCGCCGCTGCGAGCCGGTCCGGGCTGTCGATCCCGACAATGGAACGTCTGATGGGCACGGCTGCTAACGCCTCGTCTGCGGACGCGCGCCGCCATTGCTTCGCAGGCCGCGCAGCACTTTTTCCGGTGTGATCGGCAATTCATCGATGCGCACGCCGACGGCGTTGAACACCGCATTGGCGACCGCCGGCAGTACCGGGTTCGCGCACATTTCGCCCGGCCCCTTGCCGCCGAAAGGGCCGTCGGGCGCAGGGCGTTCAAGGATGGAAATGTGGTGCGGAGCGATGTCGCCGGGGCCCGGCATCACGTAATTGTTGAAGTCGGTCGGCCCGTGGCTGCGGTCGGGATAATAGGGCTCGGTGGTTTCCCAGAGCGCGTGGCTCATGCCCATCCAGGCGCCCCCGATCAGCTGTTGTTCGACCAGCTTCGGATTGAGCGCGCGGCCGAGTTCATACGCGCTGTTCATTTCGACGACACGGACGTCGCCGGTCTCGTCGTCGACTTCGACCTCCACGATCATCGCGGCATGGGCGAAACAGGACACCGGGGTCATCTCGCCGGTCTCGGGATCCACCTCCGACAGCGGGATGAGAAAGATGCCGCGCCCGGAGACGGTGCGTCCCTGCTTGAACTGCGCCGCCAGACACGCCGCCGCCGTGGTGATCGCGCGTGATGGCGCGCCCTTGACGTGGATATTGCCCTTGCCGTCGGTGACGAGATCGCCGGCGTCGACCTCCAGCTCTTCGGCGGCGGCTTCGAGCATCACCGCGCGCGCCTCACGCGCGGCCTGGATTACCGCATTGCCGACCCTGTGCGTGCCGCGCGAGGCGAACGAGCCCATGCAATGCGGTCCGGTGTCGGAATCGGCGGTGTCGACATAGACATCCGCCACCGGCACTCCGAGCGTTTCGGCCGCGATCTGGCGCGTTACCGACTTCATGCCCTGACCGAGGTCGATGGACGACAATGCGACCATGAACTTGCCGTCCGGATTGGAATGGACCAGCGCCTGGCTCGGATCGCCGCCGAGATTCATGCCGATCGGGTAGTTGATGGAGGCGAAGCCGCGTCCGCGATGCAGGGCCATCAGCGTCTCCTCAAGCCGGAAATGGAGGAAAACCGGATCGGCGCGCGCCGCTGGTCGGGCGCGGCGGCAGGCGGGGGCGGAGCAGGGGGCTCGGATCGCACCCCGGCCGGTGGCTGTTGCTGAGCCGGGTCTGGCGGACGATAAGCCTGTGGCGCAGCGGGCTGAGCGAAGGACGGCGCGGCCTGCGGTTGCGGGATCGGGGACGGTTGCTCCTGCCGCCGGCTCTTGCGGGCATAGCTGCCGGTGCGGCCGCCGGTCACGCGGCCATTCTCGTCGGTTGCCGTGCGCGCGGGCAGCGCAGCACGCGCGCCTCCGCCATCGCGCAGCGACGAGGCCTGCTGTGCCGCCTGTCCGATCTGCCATTTGGCCTTGCCGGCTGCGACCTGGCAGCACTCGATCAGCGCGGTGTTCTTGGCGATCCGCCGGTGCGCCTTCATGTCGCCGTCGCGATAGGCGTTGAGGATGCGCAGTTCGATCGGGTCCATGCCGACCGTGTGCGCCACCTTGTCCATATGCGTCTCGATGGCGAAATCGACGCCGGTGATGCCGAAGCCGCGCATCGCGGTGGCCGGGGTGCGGTTGGTATAGACGCAGTACACGTCGGCATGGACGTTCGGGATGGTGTAAGGCCCGGGCAGATGGCCGACCGACTTGATCACCGCGTAGCTGGTCAGTCGCGTATAGGCGCCGCCGTCGAAATAGCCGGTGAACTTGCGCGCGACGATGCGCCCGTCCTTCATCACGCCGTCCTTGATGTACCAGCGCTCGGCGCCGCGCGGCGGCCCGGCCTGCATCTCGTCTTCCCGGCCGAACTGATACTTGCAGGGGCGGCCGGTCAGCATCGCGCCGAGGATGGCCATCGGCTCGTGCAACGAATCCACCTTGCCGCCGAAGCCTCCGCCGACCGTGCCGCCGATGAAATGCAGCCGGTTGGATGCGACGTTGAGCAGCTTGGCCGCGGTCCCGAGCGAAAAGAACAGACCTTGCGTTGCCGTGTAGCAGACGAAACGGTCGTTGGTTTCGGGCGCCGCGATCGCACCCGCCGGTTCGGTCGGCGCATGCTCGATCGGCGACATCTGGTAGCGGCCCTCGACGATATGATCGGCGGTCGCGAACGCGGCCTCCACATCGCCGAAGCGCAGCTTCTGGTGATCGTATTTGTCGTGATAGACGAACAGATTCTTCGGATAGGTGTCGTTCACCGCCGGCGCGCCGGGCTTGATCGCATCCTCGACGTCGAGCACGTGCGGCAGCACCTCCCAGTCGACCCGCACCTTTGCCACCGCATCGAGCGCTATACGCTCGCTTTCGGCGATCACGGCTGCAACCGGCTCGCCCTTGTAGGCGACCTTCTTGTCGGAGATCAGCGGTTCGTCGTCGAGGCCGAAATCGAGCAGGCTCAGGAGCGTGTTGAGGTTGCGCGGCACGTCCTTGCCGATCACGACCCGGACGACGCCCGGCACGCGCTCCGCCTCCGTCGTATCGATACGGCGGATCCGCGCGTGATGATGCGGAGAGCGCACGCATTTGATGTGCAGCAGGCCGTCGAACAGATGATCGTCGAAATACGGCGAGCGGCCGGTGACATGACCGAGCGCATCCTGACGCTGGGTCGGCTTGCCGATTTCGTTGAGATTGTCGTCGCGCTCGTCCGCGAACAGGTCCTTTCGAAATTCGATCACGGCTGCCTCCTCATCCGTAATGTCGCGCGGTGTCGGCGCGCGCGGCGGCCAGAATGGCGTTGATGATCGGCTCGTATCCGGTGCAGCGGCAGATGTTGCCGGAGATCGCTTCGACCACGTCCTCGCGCGAGGGGTTCGGGTTGCGGTCGAGCAGGGCCTTTGCCGCCATCAGCATGCCGGGCGTGCAATACCCGCATTGCGCGGCGAAATTCTCCATGAAGGCCGATTGCAGCGGATGCAGCGTGCTTCCATTGGCGAGGCCGGCGGCGGTAGTGATGCGGCGGCCAGCCACGGCTTCGGCGAGCGTGAGACAGGACAATTGCGGCTCGCCGTCGATGAGCACGGTACAGGTGCCACAGGTGCCCTGGCCGCAGCCGAACTTCGGTGTCAGATCGCCAACGCCGCGACGAAGGACATCGAGCAGATTCTGGCCGTCGGTGACGAACACCGCCTTTTCCGCGCCGTTGAGATGGAACTCGACCGGCTTGCGAGCCATCACGCTCTCCCTTGCATCGTGAGCAGGCGTTTGAGGTGGGTCGCGGCGACCTCCCGCCGGTACCATCCCGAGGCGAGTGCGTCGGTTGGCGGGTCGATGCCTTCTGTCGCGACAGCCGCCGCGCGGTCGATGATTGCGGCGTCGAGAGCCTGGCCTTCCAGCATGCGTTCGACCGCGGTTGCGCGGATCGGCGCCGGCCCCATCGCGCCATACGCGATGCGGGGGCCCTGGATGCGTCCGCCGGAAAGCGGGAGGTGCGCCGCGATCGCCATGATCGAGACGCCCTTCGGTCTGACGCGGCTGACCTTGAGGAAGCGGAACGCGTGCGGTTCGCGCGGCCGCGGGACCATCACCGACATGACCAGCGATTGCGCGAAGCGCGAACGGTCGCGCAGCAGGTCGTCGATGCTTGTTCCCGTTCCGCCCTGACCGGACAACTCGATCCGCGCATTGAGCGCCAGCAAGGCGACGGCGAAGTCGCCATAGGGCGCGGCGGCGAACAAATTGCCGCCGATTGTCGCCATGGTCCGCACCGCCGGTCCGCCGACACTGCGGGCGACCGGATGCAAAAAGGCGAGATCGCGGTTGCGCAGAATGTCCGACATGGTGACGCCGGCCCCGAGGACGAAGCCGTCACTGCTGCTGCGCACGTCGCGGAACGCGGGGTCGGTCGACCGGATGATGGTATCGAACGACTGGTCCCCCTCGTTGACCGCGCGCATCACCAGCGTGCCGCCGCCGAGGAAGCGTGCGTTACGCCCTGCGGCGAGGGCGCGCGCCGCCTCGCCGGCATTGGCGAAGGTTTCGACCCGGACCGGCATCATGTGCCTCCTGCGGGCGCGAGGCCCATGAAGTCGCGCACGGCACGGAAGCCGCCTTCGTAGATGTCCTCGCCGACCATGCGCGCGAGTTCGGCTTCGCGTCCGGCCGGCGTGTCGAACCGCGACTCCCAATGCCAGAACGTCATGTCGCCGTCGGTCACCGGCGCGAGGCGAACATGCGCGACATAGTTGAACAGCGGAACCGGCGTATCCAGGAGGCAATAGCTGAACGCCATGTCGATATCGGACAGGGTGAGAAGCTGCTCGCGCAACTCCGAACCGTCGGCGAGATGGAAGCGCCGCACGCAGCCGACTTTGTCCGACGAAAAGCCGCGCTCGATATGGCTGTCGGCCACCACGGGGTGCCATTGGTCGTGACCGTTGAAGTCGCGCAGCACCGCCCACACCGCTTCCACCGGTGCTTCGAGGATGGTGCTCTTGACGACCTTCACCATGGCGGCCTACCGCGTGAAATGCCGCTTGAGGGCGTCGAAGCCGGCCTGGAAGACATTGGTGCCGATGCCGCTCGTCAGGTCATCGGCGACGCCCTCGTCGCAGTCGAATTCCGCCGTCCATTCGATGAAGGTGCGGTTACCGTCGCTGACCGGCGTCAGCCGGAGGGTGGCGATGTAACCGGTGAGCGGCATCGGGCTTTCGAGGATCGCATAGGTGCAGAACATATCGTAGTCCGACAGGCCGAGCAGCCGCTCGCGGATACGGTCGCCGTTCTGCAGATTGAAGTCGCGCACGCAGCCGACCTTGTCCGCCGGTTCGCCGTTCTCGATACGGCTTTCGCGGATGCGCGGATGCCAGCGCGGGAGGCCGTTGAAGTCCCGCACCCGCTCCCAGACGCGGGCGGCGGGGGCATCGATCACGCTGGAGACGAAGACGCGAGGCATGGGCTTATTCCGGCTTCTTGGTTCGTGAAACGGCGCGGCCCGAATCGCCGCCGCCACCGCCGCTGTCACTGCCGCGGGCGGCATCCTTCTTCGCCTCGCTGGCGATGCGCTGCATGTCGGCGGCTTCGCGGATCAGCCCGCCCTGTTTGGCGAGGCCGCCGCCCTCGATGCCGATGTCGGCCAGGAGGCTATCGACAAGCGGCGCCTGCACGCGGTAGCGCAGCGCCGAGTTGATGACCTCGTCGGTCATGTTGCCGCGCTCGCCGCCATGTCCGTTGCCGATGCCGTCGAGTTGCATGATGCGGATGTCCTGGATTTTCTCCAGCGGCTTGACCGAGGCCGACACGATGCCCTCGACGTGCTCCAGCAGCTTGCGCCGGAACAGCGATTGCCGGGCCGGATCGGTGAGGACATTTTCCGCTTCGTTGAGAAGCTTTTGCGCTTCGGCTTCGACCGCACGCCTGATCTTTTCGGCACTGGCGGCGAGCTTGGCCTCTTCGGCAGCCTTTTCCGCCATCACCAGATCGATGCTGCGGCGCCGGTTGGCTTCTTCGGTCTCGCGTGTGGTCTTGATGCGCTCTTCGGCTTCGACCGCGCGGGCGCGCGCCTGATCGGCGTCGGCCTTCGCCGCCGATTCCTCCAGCGACTTCTTGTAAAGCGTGATCGCCTTTTCCATCTGCGCCGACTCGACGTCGCGTTCGCGCCCGACTTCGAGCCTGCGGCGCTCGGTTTCGTGGCCGATCCGCGCCTCGTCCAGCCCGCGCTCGGATGCGATGCGCGCCCGCTCAATCTCTTCCTTCGAGGCGATCTCGGCCTCGCGCAGCGCCTGGACGCGGGCGATCTCGAGTTGCTCGAGCGAGCGCTTGCGCTCCAGCCGCGCGGCATCGAGCGCTCGCTCGCGCGCAATGTCGGAAGCCTCGATGTCGCGCTGGGCGCCGATCTCGGCCTGCCGCACCTTGGCATCGGCCTCGGCGCGCGCGGCCTTCCGTGCCGCAAGTTCGATGACGCGGTTCTCCTCGGCGTCCTCCACCATGCGCCGGCGCCCGATGTCCGACACTTCGCGCTCGCGCTGGGACGTGATGCGTTCCTGTTCCAGCCCGAGTTCGACCTGGATGCGCTGGCGTTCCACCGTCTCGCGGCGCTTGATTTCGCTGGCTTCGACCGCCTCATCGCGGGTGATCTGGCGCTGACGCAGGTCCTGCTCGGCGGCGATGCGTTCGGCATCCAGCATCTTCTTCTGTGCGATCCGCGCGGCTTCCACCGCCTCGTCGGCGGCCACCTGCGCCTCGTCGAGCACCCGGTTGCGCTGAATCTCCAGATCGCGGACCTCGCGATCCCGTTCGACGCGATCGCGTGCGGTTTCGCGTTCCTTCTCGATCCGCAACTGGTCGACGGCGCGCCGCGACGTGACCTCGGCGGCCTCGACCGCCTGGTTGCGTTCGATTTCGCGGCTGCGGGTATCGGCTTCCGCGGCGATGCGTTCGGCGGCGAGCGCGCGCTCGCGGGCGATCCGCGCCGCTTCGACCGCCTGCTGCGCGGCGATCTCGGCTTCCTCGATCGCCTTCTGGCGCTCGATTTCGAGCGCCCGCGTCTTGCGATCGCTCTGGATGCGTTCCTGATTGATCTGGGCGACCTCGAGAATGCGCAGCTTTTCCGTTGCCTCGCGCGAGGCGATTTCGGCTTCCTCCACCGCGCGGGCGCGCGCGATTTCGCGACGGCTGATCTCCTCCTGATTGGCGATCCGGGCGCTGGCGATCGTCAGTTCCTGAACGATGCGCGCTTTCTCCGTCGCCTCGCGCGCCGCGATCTCGGCTTCCTCGACGGTGCGCTGGCGCACGATGTCGCGGGTCTGGGTTTCCTGCTCGTTGGCGATCCGCGCTTCCTTGACAGCGCGCTCCTGCGCGATCCGGGCCTTCTCGATTTCCTCGCGGGTAATGATTTCGGCCGCATCGATGGTCTTCTGGCGCTCGATCTCGAGCCGCCGGATCTCCCGCTCCGAGGTGATGCGGGTCTCCGCGATGGACCGCTCGTTGCCGATGCGGGCGCGCGCGATGGCCTCGTTTGCCGCGATCTGCGCGCTCTCCGCCTCGGTTTCGCGCTCGGCGCGTTCCCGTGCGACTTCGGCCCGCTGCTGCGCGCGGCGGAACTCGATGTCGCGCTCCTGCATGAGCCGGGCTTCCTCGCTCTCGCGCTCGATCGCCAGCGCTTCCTTTTCGGCCTCCAGGTTGCGGGCGCGGATGCGGATGATGGAATCCTGCTCGATGTCGTTACGGAGCTTGCGCCGCTCCTCGATGTCCTTGATCAGCGACGTCAGGCCTTCGGCATCGAAGCGATTGGACGGATTGAAATATTCCAGGCCGGTCTGGTCGATATCGAGGATCGCGACGGATTCAAGCTCAAGCCCGTTTCGCGTCAGGTCTTCCTGTGCGGTGTCCTTGACGCGGGTGACATACTCGCTGCGCTGCTCATGCATCTGCCCCATCGTCATCTCGGCGGCGACCGCGCGAAGCGCCGATTCGAACTTTCCGGCGAGCAGGGCGTGGAGGTTCTGCGCTTCCAGCGTGCGGCGGCCGAGGGTCGAGGCGGCGATGGACACTGCCTCGCGGGTCGGCCGCACGCGGACATAGAACTCGGCCTCGACATCGACGCGCATCCGGTCGCGCGTGATGATGGCCTCGTCCTTGTTGCGCACGATCTGCAAGGGCAGGGTGTTCATGTTGACGGGCGTGATGTCGTGGATGATCGGCCACACGAACGCGCCGCCGTCGATCACCACCTTTTCGCCGAGAAAGCCGGTGCGGACGAAGGCGACTTCCTTGGTCGAGCGGCGATAGAGATACGTCATCACCCAGTAGACGATGGCGATGACAATGACCGCTACGATGAGCCACAGGATGAGCTGGCCGATGAGCTGACCTGTCATGACGTATCCCTCCCAGCTTGGCGCTCGCCTTATCGGGCGTCGCGCCGGGCCTGTTTCCTTCCGGTGATCCGCTTGAACGTGCGGGTTTGTTCGGTGAGCGCGACCTCGGTCGGCAGCCGTTCCATCGAGGAAGCGCCGTAGAAGCCGTGGCAATTGTCGGTGTTGTTCAGGATGAATTCGGCGTCCTGAGGCATTGCCACCGGGCCGCCGTGCACCAGTATGATGATGTCGCTTCTGACCTTGAGGGCCGCCGCCGCCCAGGCCTCGACCAGCGCCGGGCATTGTTCGAGTTTCAGCGCGGTCTGCGCGCCGATGGACCCGCCGGTCGTCAATCCGAGATGGCAGACGATGATGTCGGCGCCGGCCTTCGCCATCGCCGCGGCCTCGCCTTCATTGAAGACATAGGGCGTCGTCAGCATGTCCTTGGCGCGGGCCTTGGCGATCATGTCGACTTCCAGCCCGTAGGACATGCCGGTCTCTTCGAGATTGGCTCGGAACATGCCGTCGATCAGGCCGACAGTGGGGAAGTTCTGGACGCCCGAGAAGCCGACGCGTTTCAGTTCGTCGAGGAAGACATCCATGATGCGGAAGGGATCGGTCGCATTGACGCCGGCGAGAACCGGCGTGTGCCTGACGACCGGCAGTACCTCGCGCGCCATGTCGAGCACGATCTGGTTGGCGTCGCCGTAGGCGAGAAGACCCGCGAGCGAGCCCCGGCCCGCCATGCGGTAGCGGCCGGAATTGTAGATCACGATCAGATCGATACCGCCGTCTTCCTCGCACTTCGCCGACAGTCCCGTCCCGGCGCCGCCGCCGACGATCGGCAGGCCGCGATCGATCATGTCGCGGAAGCGTTCGAGGATCGCGGTCCGTTCGATCGCCATGACCTACCTCTGGGCCTGTCTGCGCTGCGGCCTGCCGCCGCCGTGCAGCGAGAGGAAGGCGCGGACGAGTTCAGCGGCGAAGGCGGCGTCATTGATGTGGTGCGGCAGACGAACGAGTTGTCGTGTCGTCGTCTGCCGCACCGTTGCCTCCAGCGCCGAGAACAGCGCCTGGTCCGCCGCCGGATCGTGAAATGGTTGTCCCGGCGCATCGAGCATCGATACGCCGCCCTCCGGCAGGAAAAACCGCACCGGAGCGGTCATCTGGTTGAGCTTGTCGCCGATCCATTTGCCCATCGCCGCGTTTTCGTCCGGCGTGGTGCGCATCAGCGTGATCTGCGGGTTGTGGCGATAGAGCAGGCGGCCGCGGTATTTCTCCGGCACCGTTTCCGGCGCGCCGAAGTTGACCATGTCGAGCGCGCCACACGAACCGACATAGGGTATGCGCTGGCGGATGATCGCGCCGAGGCGATCCTGCGTCGCCGGAAACTTTCCGCCCATCAGGAGGTCGCAGACTTCCGTCGTGCTGATGTCGATCACGCCCTGCACGAGGCCGCTGTCGACGAGCTTTTCCATCGATTGGCCGCCGATGCCGGTGGCGTGGAAGACGAGGCAGTCGTATTGCCCCTTGAGCGCCGCCGTGACCTGCTGCACGCACGGCGTCGTGACACCGAACATCGTCAACCCGACCGCCGGCAATTGATCGGTCCTGCCGCGTTGTGCCGCCCGCGGCCGCGAGGCGATGTCGCGCCGCATCTTGACCATGCCGGCCATGGCGTTGGCGCCATTCGCAAGCACCGCGCGGGTGATCGAATTCAGTCCCTGCACGTCGGCGACCGAATGCATCATCATGATGTCGGACGGACCGACGTAGCCGCTGACATCGCTCGAGGCGACGGTGGAGATGATGATCTTCGGAACGCCGACGGCGAGCGCGCGCATGGCCGGTGCGACCATCGCCGTGCCGCCCGATCCGCCGGCGGCGATCACGCCGGCGATGCCGGTCTGGCGCGTGATCCAGCGCTCGAAAGCGAGCGTCATCGCGGCCACGGCTTCGCCCCGGTCGCCGACAAAGACGCCGCTCGCGCCCCGCGGGTGATAGGCCGCGACCTGATGCGCCGGGATGTCGGCGCCCGAATGCCGTCCGGTGGTCGACAGATCGACCAGGCGCACGCCGAGTTCGGCGCCGTGGATCAGGTCGCGAATATACCGAAGTTCCTCGCCCTTGGTGTCGAGCGTGCCGACAACCAGCACGACGCTTTCGCCGGGCGAGGCAAGGGCGCGCAACTCCTGCTCCACCGTGCGCGGTCCCGAGGTAACCCCGGTGACGGTGCGCGCCGCCTGTTCGATCTGACGCACCGGCACAGGCTTTGTCCAGCGGTTGGGAACCACGGGATTGGCGAAATAGATCTTGACCGGCGCATTCGCCGGCCGCGCCGAAGGTGTGGTTCCTGCGGGAAGCCTGGCCGGGTCTTCCTCCCGCTCACCGGCGACGTGCCGGCCAACGCCGAGCAGCCGCTGCTGTAACTCCCGGTCTGCTGCAAGCTGGGCGGATTCGATCATCCGGCCGATGCGACCGTTGACCATGATGCCGACGCGCTCGGACACCGTGGTGGCCACATGGATGTTCTGCTCGATGACAAGGACATCGATCTCGGCCTGCTCGCCGATCCGCAGCAGCATGTCCTCGACCTGGCTCACGATCACCGGCGCGAGACCTTCGGTCGGCTCGTCCATGATCAGAAGCTTCGGATTGGTGATCAGCGCGCGGCCGATCGCGAGCATTTGCTGCTCGCCCCCGGAAAGCTGTCCGCCGTGATTGTTCTTGCGCTCCGCCAAACGTGGAAAGGTGGAATAGATCCGTTCGATCGTCCACGCGCCGCGGCGTCCGGCGCCGACCAGCCGCAGATGTTCGTCGACGGTCAGCGAACGCCACAGCCGCCGGCCCTGCGGCACGTATCCGATGCCGAGCTGGGAAATCTGTGACGGCGTCAGGCCGGCGAGCTGCTCGCCATTGAACCGGATGGAGCCGCTCTGGACCGGGACAAGGCCCATGATGGCATTGCACAGGGTGCTCTTGCCCATGCCGTTGCGGCCGACGACCGACAGCACGCCGCTCTGCAGCGTCAGGTTGACGCCCTGCAGCGCATGGGATGCGCCGTAATAGACGTTGAGGTCCACGATCTCGAGACCGGGTGCGGCGGGGCGGCGGCGTTCAGCCATGGCCCGTCCCCAGATAGAGTTCCTGGACCTCCGGATCGTTCTCGATGTCTTCGGGCCGCCCCTCCTTGAAGATGCGTCCGTTGTGCATCATCGTCACCGACTCCGCGACCCGGAGCGCGACGTCCATGTCGTGTTCGATAATGATGAAGCCGATGTGGCGCGGGAGATTAGTGAGGATCTCGACGAGTTCGGACCGCTCGGTCGGCGAGAGGCCGGCGGCTGGTTCGTCGAACAGGATCAGCCGCGGTGCGCCGGCCAGCGCCAGCGCAATCTCGAGCTGGCGCTGCTGGCCATGCGAGAGTTCGGCGACTTTGGTTTCGCGTGCGTCGGTGAGGTGAACGGCGTCGACCAGTTCCAGCGCGGATTGCACCAGCGCATCGTTACGGCGTGGGCGCAAAAGGGAAAAGCGCCCGCGCGAGACGCCGCAGCACGCGAGATAGACATTGTCGATTACGCTCAGTCCGCCGAATAGCAGCGAGATCTGGTAGGTGCGCCGCAACCCGCGCCGGATGCGTTCGTGGGGCGGGAAATTGGTGACGTCCTCGCCGAACAGCCGGATGGTCCCGGAGGTCGGCAGGAAGTCGCCCGTCACGCAATTGAACAGCGTGGTCTTTCCGGCGCCGTTCGAGCCGAGCACACCGCGCCGTTCGCCCGGCTTCACGGTCATCGTGACGTCGACCAATGCCGCCAGCGCGCCGAACATCCGCGTGACGCCGCGCAGTTCGAGCGCGCTGCCGGTTCCTACGGCGGTCAGGCGATCGGCGACGGAGCGCTCGGCAGGCATGCTCATGCGCTGTCTCCGCTTCCGGTCAGCGGGTTGCTCCGGTTGCGCATGCGGGTGCGCAAACGCTCCCACAATCCGAGTACGCCGTCCGGAGACCAGAACACGACCGCGAGAAAAACCAGCCCGATCAGCGTTTTGAAGCGCTCGCCGGGCAGCCCGACGCCCTCCAGGATGTCGGGCGAAAAGGTGCGGACGATCACGTAGATCAGCGCGCCGATGAACGGACCGATGGGCCGGCTCAGGCCGCCGACGATGGCGATGACGAGAATGTCGATCACGGCGGCAATGCCGGCGGTGCCGGGCGAGATCTGCGCGTTCTGCCAGACCAGCAGAATGCCGGCCACCGCCGCGATGACGGCGGCGAAGGCATAGGCTGCGATGCGGTGCGCGACGACGTTGAAGCCGAGCGCCGCCATGCGACGTGGATTGTCGCGCACGCCCTGCAGCGCCAGGCCGAACGGCGAGCGCGCGACGTAGACCACGGCAAGATAGGACACGGTCGCGCAGAACAGGCTGAGGTAATAGAACGGGACCGGCTCGCGCCAGTTGATGCCGAACAGCGGCGGCGGCACAACGCTGGCGAAGCCGCTGTAGCCGTTGAAGATCGTGTAATTTTGCCGCGTGAAATAGAAGAATGCCGTGGCGATCGCGAGGGTGATCATGATGGTGTAGATGCCCTCGGTGCGCACCGCCAGCGCTCCCGCCAAGGTGGCGAACAGCGCGGCAATCACGATGGCGACCGGGATGTACAGCCACCACGGCCAGCCGAGGCTGATCGCCTGCATGCCGCTGGTGCCGAGGATCGCCACCATGTAGCCGGCGAGGGCGGCGACCGACATCTGCACGAGGCTCACCATGCCGCCGTATCCGGCGAGGAACATCAAACTGAGCGCAATCATGCCGAGGATGAACGCCCAGCCGAGGATCTGATAGAGCACGAAACCGCTCGCGACGGCTGGCATCAGCAGGAGCAGCGCGCCGACGATCCAATAGGCGGTCGGGATCTGCTGGAGCCACGCGACAGTTTCGCCGGCGACGCGCGGCGCAGCGGGCGCCAGTGAGTTGTCCCTCGGTTGGGCGATCGTCATGTCAGCGCCTGCTGCCGAGCAGCCCTTGCGGCCGGAAAGCCAGCACGAAGGCCATGATCAGGAAGGTGAAGACGACGGAATAGGTCGGCGCATAGACCGATCCCAATTGCTCGGCGAGCCCGATGATCAGCGCACCGAGCGCGGCTCCGAGGATCGAGCCCATGCCGCCGACGATCACCACCACGAGTGATGCGAGCAGGAAGCGCACATCCTCGCCAGGCGAGATCGACTGGAACGTGCCGCCGACGATGCCGGCAATGCCGGCAAGTCCGGCGCCGAAGGCAAACACCGCGATGAAGACATACTGGATGCGAACGCCGGAGGCCGCGAGGATGTCGCGGTCGTCGACGCCCGCCCGGATCAGCATGCCAATGCGCGTGCGGTTCAGCGCCATCCACATCAGCACGCCGAGTGCGATGGCCGCGACCAGGATGGCGATGCGCACGAGCGGGTAGGTGAGATAGACGAATTCGCCGTTGCTGCGCATGCCGGCGACGATCGGAAGCGTCGTCGGCCCGCTGAGCCACCGCGGCGTCTGGATCTGGTAGGACTGGCCACCCCAGATCCAGAGCATGATGTCGGCGAGTACAACCGACAGGCCGATGGTGACAAGCGTCTGCCGCAGGTCCTCGCCTTCCATCCGGCGGAACACGATGTATTGCAGCGCGATGCCCA
>JAEWHY010000034.1 GCA_023387555.1 Pseudomonadota bacterium | reverse complement strand
CCGTGCTCGCCATCGCCATAGGTCGCGGCCGAGGAGGCGTAGATGAACGGGGTCTGCGTCTTGGTGCACCAGTCCAGGAGGGTCAGCGACAGGCGGAAATTGGACTGCATGACCAGATCGCCGTCGGAGGCGGTGGTCTCGGAGATCGCACCCATATGAACGACCGCGTCGAGCTGGCGCCCCTCCAGCCAGGCGGCCAGTTCATGCGGCTGGACGAAATCGGCGATCTGCCGCTTGGCGAGGTTCCGCCAGCGGCCGTCCGTCCCCAGGCTGTCATTGACCACGATATCGGTGCGGCCCGCCTCATTGAGGCTTGCAACAATATTCGATCCGATAAAACCGGCGCCGCCGGTCACCAAAAGCATCCTGACGCGCTCCGCCGTCCCGGCCCCGGCGTTCCTTTGCCTCACCAGGCGAAAGCGTGCAACTTGGGTCGAGAAAATGCGGTGAATGGCAGACGCTTTGGCCTGCCGGTCCGAGAGGCGGATGCTTGCGGCGATAGCTTATGCGGTGGAAAGCCGGCGAATCGGGCGGTTTCAGCACTCGCTGCGGGCGCTGCCGCGGTTCCAGGTGCTGCAGGAGTCGACAACGGCTCGCAAACCGCGGTAGTTGCGAGCGGCGACCGCGCAAAAGCTGTGAATTTCAGTTCAGTTTAACAAGAAATGAGTTCAAATTCACATCCTCCGACGGGACGCGAGCCGGAAGACCGGTCCGACAGCCCGATTCTCATTGTCCCCTATATGTGGATCGGCGACTTCGTGCGCGTGCACTCGGCGGTCAGGTTGCTGAAGCAGCGCTGGCCGAACCGGCCGATCGATCTTCTGACGAGCACGCTCTGCGCGCCCATCCTCGATTACCTGCCGGGGGTGAGGAATGGCATCATCGCCGATCTTCCGCGCCGACAATTGCCGCTCTCGCAGTATTCCGCGCTCGGAAAGCGGCTGTCGCAGGAGCATTACGGCACCGCGCTGATCATGCCGCGGACCTGGAAGGCGGCGCTCGCCCCATTTCTCGCCGGAATTCCGCAACGCACTGGATTTGCAGGCGAGTTCCGCTTTCTCCTGATCAACGACATGCGCTTCGGCGAACGCCGGCTGGAGCGCATGATCGACTGTTTCGTCGCCCTCACCCAGCCGAAAAACGCCGACCTGCCGGAGACTTACCCGCTGCCCGAGATGCGGGTGCCGCGCGAGGAACTGGAAAACTGGTTATCCCGCAATGGCTTGCGCCAATCCGGCCGGCCGGTCGTGGCGCTCGCGCCCGGCGCGGTCGGCCCCGGCAAGGCCTGGCCGGCGCAGAACTATGCGGAACTTGCGAGCGCTCTGACTGCAGAAGGCGCCGACGTCTGGGTGCTGGGCGGTCCCGCGGAGCGAGAAGTCGCTACAGCGATCGTTCAAGCAGGCGGGCCAAGCGTCTCAAATATCACGGGAAATGACCTCCGCAACGCCATCATCGCGCTGGCCGCGGCCGACCTCGCGGTGACCAACGACTCCGGCCTGATGCACATTTCCGCCGCCTTATCCACGCCGACCGTTGCGATCTTCGGCCCGACCTCGCCGCGTTTGTGGGCCCCGCTCAACCCTGTTTCTGCGATCCTCGAGCCGCCCGGCAGCTTCGCCAACATCAAGGACCGCAGCACCAGCGGCGTATCGGTGGACCGGGTGCTGGCCGCGGTCCGCGACACCCTGCGGCAGCATTCTACCGCCACCGCCCTGCCGTCATGCTCGTAGAAGCGCCGATCCTCTGGCATCGAGCCTCCGCGAGCCTAGGATAGCGCCGGTGATCACCGATTCCTCGGCGAAGCAGATCATGACCGACCGCAAACCGGCCGCGTTTCTCGACCGCGACGGCGTCATCAACCGCGACGACGGCTACATCGGCACCATCGACCGGTTCCATTTCATCGACGGCGCGGCGGCGGCGGTGCGCCGCCTGAATGAATCCGGATTCCACGTCTTCATCATCTCGAACCAGTCCGGCGTCGCGCGCGGCATGTTCACCGAGGACGATGTGACGCGGCTGCATGACCACATGCGCGGCGAACTGGCGGCCCAGGGCGCGCGCATCGACGACATCCGCTTCTGTCCGTTTCATCCCGATGCGCCGCTTCCCGCCTACCGGATCGATTCCGATTGGCGCAAGCCCAGGCCGGGCATGCTGCTCGACCTGATGGCCAAATGGCCGGTCGAGACATCCCGCAGCTTCCTGATCGGCGACAAGGACACCGATCTGCGCGCCGCGCAGGCGGTCGGCATCGCGGGTCACCTGTTCTCGGGCGGCAATCTCGCCGCCTTCGTCGATGATGTGCTTGCGAAGTCCCCGTCCTGAACCGGACGCCTGAACCGGACCCGAACCCGGCTCCTTGAACCGGAGTCCTGTCGAACCGGAGTCTTGCTGAACCGGAGTCTTGCTCAACTGGAGTCTTGCCATGCCCAGGATCGACCTGTCCGCCGTCCCCGCGCGCAAGGGATCGGGATATCCGCCGCCATTCGATGCCCCGTGCATGGACCGCGTGCGGCAGCGCCTCGGCAACGCCGGCGGCCTGACCGATTTCGGCGTCAATCTGATGCACCTGCCGCCGGGCGGCTGGTCGAGCCAGCGGCACTGGCATTCGCACGAGGACGAATTCGTCTATGTGCTCGCCGGCGAACTGACGCTGATCGAGGATGACGGCGAGACGCTGCTGCGCGCCGGCGATTGCGCGGCCTTTCCGAAAAATACCGGCAACGGCCATCACCTGATCAACCGCTCCGACACGACGGCGGTCTATCTCGAGGTCGGCTCGCGCCATCCGGACGACCTGACCACCTGCTCCGACATCGACCTGAAAAGCGCGAACGCCGACGGACGTTTCGTCCACAAGGATGGCACGCCGTATCCGCAAAGCTGATGCGCGGGCCCGTCGCTGGTTTCGCAGGTCCACAAGCGGCCTCTGCCGCAAAGCGGAAGGCTAGGACGCAGCAGCGCGTCCGCTACAGCCCTATACGGACGTGCACCGGCTATTTGCCCGTGGCGAGCGACCAATGGCGCATCTGCAAAGCGGTTCTAGCCGATGGTCGGATCAAACACAGGACACGGATAGTGTGGCGACTTCCAACAAAAGCACTTGTCCCCATAACCCACGAACGTCCTGAATTCGCTTGCGGTTTGAGTCTGGGAATCGCGGTTCCCGTGGTACATATCGATTCGCACTAGGCGGCCTTTGCCACCTCGAAGCTCTCACGCGCTCTGAATTTGGGCGCGGAGCGTAAGAGGCGCTCTCGGGGCGACGGGACCATCCCGTTTTTTGGCAAAGGAGAAATGACCGATGGTGTCATGCCCTGTGCATATGCCGGTTGTCGTGCGCGAGTATGTGCGCTTCCGGTTTGGCCGGTGGGAGAGTGTTTGCTCTCACTGCCGCGGGCTGCCCCGCCGCGAGGCGGAGCAGCTGAGGCTGTTGTAAGGCGTAATTTTTGCGACCACTTGGGGGTGGCTTCGGCCACCCTCTTTTTTGTGCACCTTCGATTCTGTGCACAGAATGCACACTAGTCACCCCAGACAAATTCGCAAGAGTCCGGGGCGGAAACACACGCGACTTTCGTCGCGGCGCCGCATCATGCCGCCCCGCCATACCCTTTCCATTCCGCGGCTGACACCGTCTCCGAGCGCAAGGCCAAGCGCTCGGTGAGCGTTCGCACCTGAACTGGCGGCTACGATGCTTAAGCAGGCATGTCGCATACTGGTTCAGATAGCGCGTGGCGCAACATGGTGACGCTGGCTGCACCATGCGGCGAAGGCACGAGAAGGCGCATCCCACTGCGAGGCTTCGTGAGCATGGAGGAGGCCAGCCGGTCAGCGGCCGCGCCGGTTTTCCTTCACGTTGGCCGGACGCACATGGCCCTATCCGCAGACCTGACGCGACCTGCCCTGCCGCGGAGGCAGGGCAAAGCGCCAGACCTGCCGCGCTTCACTGCCGTGCAAGGTACATGCGCACCTTGGCTTCAGGGTCCTCGATCGGCTCCCCCGAAACATCTACCAGCGCCTTCCTGATGGTGCCGGTGAAGGCGAACGGCGGATCGTAATCCTGCGCGAGCATCACCGGCGAGCCGGTGTCGGCTCCGATCACAACGCCTGCGGAGAGGCCAAGCACGAGCGGAATGGTCACCGGCAGATCGCCCTCGCCCACCACCTTGCCATCGACGAACAGCTTGACGTTCGCCGGTACGCCCCTGCCTTTCGGGATGTCAGGCTTTCCGGTGGGCGTGAACTCGAACGAGAAGACATGATCGCCTTCGGGAAGGCCGGCGCTGGTCGCCTCGACCTTGAAGCGCCGGTCGGCCACATAGTTGTAGCCATAGGTCAGCTTGCCTTTCTTGATGTAGAAGACGAAGCCGCCGTCATTGCCGCCCATGCAGTACAGCACGCCCTCCGCCCCGCCTGTCGGGACGCTGGCATGGACCGACACCCGATGCGGAACATTCATGAGGTGCGGCGCGGCATTGCCGGGAACGCTCTGCGTTCCGGGGTAATAGACGTATGTCTTGCGATCTACCGCAATCTGTGGCCGCGGTTCTGCGAGACGCTGCGTGCCGCGGCTGTCGATCGGCAGGACATCGTATTTGCCGGCCTCGGCGTACCACATGCCGATCATCTCGATCAGGCGCGCCCGCTCCTTGTTCGCGAGATTGTCGGTCTCGCACGGATCGTCTTTGAGATTGTAAAGCTCCCAGCCTTTGGCATCGAGCTCGTTGAGCTTGTCGTGGTCGAGCGGCGCGCCGAACGCCAGGCCCGATTCGATAAACGACGTCCCGGGCCAGGGACATACCGCGCGCCAGCCATCATGATAGAGCGAGCGATGGCCGAACATTTCGAAATATTGCGTCTTGTGCAGCGCCTCGGCGTTGGCATCGTCGAACGATGACTTGAGGCTGTAGCCCTGGATGGGCGACTGCGTCACGCCACGGATCTGCGCCGGCGGTTCGATGCCCAGGCAATCCAGCACTGTCGGTACCAGGTCGATGGCATGGCAATACTGCGTGCGCAGCTCGCCGCGCGAGGTCATGCCCTTGGGCCAGCAGACGATGAACGGGTCAGAAACGCCGCCGCGATAGGTTTCGCGCTTCCAGCGGCGGAACGGCGTGTTGCCGGCGTGGGTCCAGCCCCACGGATAATGGTTGAAATACTTCGGCCCGCCGATGTCGTCGATGGCGGCGAGGTTCTGCTGCAAATCGTCCGGCACGTTGTTGAAGAACTTGTTCTCGTTGATTGAGCCAGTCGGGCCACCTTCGGCGCTCGCGCCATTGTCGGAGACCAGCATGATCAGCGTGTTCTCGTATTCGCCGATCTCCTTCAGGAAAGCGATCAGTTCGCCGATATAGTGATCGGTGTGTTCGAGGAAGCCCGCGAACACCTCCATCATGCGCGCATAGAGCCTGCGCTCGTCGGCCGACAGCTTGTCCCAGTCCTGCACGTCCGGATCGTGACGCGACAGCCTGGCGCCCTTCGCGATCAGTCCGAGTTGCTTCTGCTTCTCGAACACCTCATTGCGATAAACATCCCAACCCTGGTCGAACTTGCCCTTGTATCTGTCGGCCCATTCCTTCGGGACATGGTGGGGCGCATGCTGGGCGCCCGGAGCGAAATACAGGAAGAACGGCTTGTTGGGCGCAACCTGCTTGGCATCGGCGATCATCGCCTTCGCCTTCTCAACGAGATCAGGCGTCAGGTGATAGCCTTGCTCAGGTGTGGTCTCGGGCTCGGTCTGCGAATTGTCGCGAACGAGTTCGGGGTAATACTGGTGCGTGTCGCCGCCAAGGAAGCCGTAATAACGCTCGAATCCGCGGCCCAGCGGCCAGCGGTCATAGGGACCCGCGGCGGACGTCTGTTCGGCCGGTGTCAGATGCCACTTGCCGACGCAATAGGTGCTGTAGCCCTGCTGGAGCAGAATTTCCGAAAGGAAGCCATTCTCGAACGGAATGATCCCGTTACCGCCCGGAAAGCCGGTCGACCCTTCCGTGATACACGACATGCCATTGGAATGGTGATTTCGTCCGGTGATGAAGCAGGACCGCGACGGTGAGCACAACGCCGTCGTGTGCATGTTGTTGTAACGGAGCCCGTCCATGGCAAGCGCGTCGATGTTGGGGGTGTTGATCGGGCTCCCGTAGCACCCCAACTGGCCGAAGCCGGTGTCGTCGAGAACGATGAAGAGCACATTCGGCGCACCCTCCTTCGCCCGGTTCGGGGCCGGCCAGGCCGGCTGGGAGACATCGAAGGTTCGGCCAATCACACCGGAAAACGCCTGGCCGGGCTTGTATTCCTTGAGTGCCATTTGGTTCCTCCTGCTTCGACAACGAGCTGGAAAGCGAACGCTGGTGGACCTTTCGTGCGCGAGGGAGGCACACCGCGGAACTGACGGTTCAGTTTTCGTTCCTGGCGTGCCCCACGCGACCTGCTGGTGCGTGCCCGCAAAAGCGGCGAGCCTGCGGTGCAGCTTTTTTCGACATATTTTTCGAGTTGCGGAATGCCGCGCCGAGCGCGGGATCAGACTCTTTGCAACGGCTGTTCCGGACAATGAAGGCCGACAGGCGGCAGTACGTCCGGTGTTTCCGGGGCTTGCCGTTGCGGGCGCGTCGAGGAATTCGCTTGCTTTGCCATCATCATCTCCGGATCAGATCTGGAGTTGCGCAGAAACGTACAGGATGGGCCAGGGAGCAATTCGAACGGGCCATCATCCCACGCAAGCCCATGACTGTCCACGGGACGGGTTCGGCTAACGCAGGTTTGATGTCACCGTCGAAAGGCTCTAAAGCAGAAGCGACTGCTGCTTTCGCATCGTTCGTGCGACGAAATCCCTCGGATCAACAACGGCGGAGTAACCCGATGCGCATTCTCATCATGGGATCGGGCGGTGTCGGCGGCGTGTTCGGTGCGCGGCTCGCCAATGGCGGCGCCGATGTGACGTTCGTTGCGCGCGGCGCACATCTCGAGGCGATGCGCACGAACGGCCTGCGGATCGAAGGCGGTAACCATCCGCTGGTGCTGCCGACGGTCAAGGCCACCGACGATCCCGCCAGCGTCGGTGCGGTCGACATGATCCTGTTCACGGTCAAGCTCTGGGATACCGAGACGGCGGCGCGTTCGCTGCTGCCCTGCATCGGCGCGGACACCGGCCTGATCTCGTTCCAGAACGGCGTGCAGAAGGACGACATGCTGCGGCCGATCGTGGGCGACAATGCGCTGATCGGCGGCACCAGCTATATCTCCGCAGCGATCACCGCGCCCGGCGTGGTCACGCAGACCGGCGCAATCGAAAAGCTGACCTTCGGCGAATTCGACGGCTCGCGCTCACGGCGCGTCGAGGATTTCCATCGCGCCTGTGTCGCCGGCGGCATCGACGCCAGCATTCATCCCGACATCAATCTCGAGATCTGGCAGAAATTCGCATTCCTGGTCGCGGTCTCCGGCGCAACCACCGCGATGCGTTCGCCGATCGGCCCGATCCGCAAGAATCCGCATACGCGCGAGTTTCTGATCGGACTGATCCGCGAGGTGGTGGCGGTCGGACAGGCGCGCGGCGTGACCTTCGCGGACGATTTCATCGCGCAGCGGATCGAACTGATCGACAACGTCGCGCCCGAGACGATCTCCTCGATGTATCACGACCTGCAGAGCGGCAAGCCGCTGGAACTACCATGGCTCAGCGGCGGCGTGGTCGATCTCGGCGCGGCGGCGGGCGTCGACACGCCGCTCAACCGCGCCGTTCGTGACGTGCTGATCCTGCACGCCAAGGGA
>JAEWHY010000319.1 GCA_023387555.1 Pseudomonadota bacterium | reverse complement strand
CGCATATCCTGCGCAGCGAGATCGCGAGCTTCGTCCTGAATGTGCCGGAAACATCCCTGCGCGTCATTTCGCCTGACGTCGGCGGCGCTTTCGGCCTGAAGACCACGCCTTTCGCCGAAGAGGCGCTGGTGCTGTGGGCGGCGAAGAGACTCGGACGTCCGGTGAAATGGCTTGGCTCCCGCAGCGAATGCATGATCAGCGACGATCAGGGCCGCGGCCAGACCGGCGAACTCGAAGTCGCGTTCGACAGCAGCGGCGCCATTCTCGCGCTGCGATGCCGGAACTATCACGATGTCGGCGCCTACATCGTCGGCGCCGGCACGATGCCGATGGTCCACGCCGCGAAGCTCACCGAATCCGTTTACCGGGTGCCGGCTGCGGATATCGAGGGCACTTTGGTCTTCACGCATACGCCGCCGACCACACCGTATCGCGGCGCCGGACGCCCGGAAGCGGTGTTCGCGATGGAGAAATGCCTGGACAAGGCCGCGCGTCTCATTGGGATCGACCGCCTGGAGATCCGCCGGCGCAACATGATCGAGCCGGCGGAACTGCCCTATAAGACCAACACCGGCTTCATCTACGACAGCGGCGAGTTCGCTGCCCTGCTCTCCCGCTGCGCCGAGATGGCGGACTGGGAGGGATATCCGGACCGACGGTGCGACAGCGAGGGCCGCGGCAAGCTCCGCGGCATTGGCCTCGCCTATTATACCCACGACACCGGCAACCTGAACGACCGCATGGAAATCCGCTTCGATCCGGGCGGAACGGTCACCGTCGTCTCGGGCGCGGCCAATACCGGCATGGGCCACGAGACCGTGTTCGCCCAGGCTGCTGCCGACTGGCTCGGTGTGCCCTACGAGACCGTGCGGGTGGTCGGAAACGACACGCAGGCGGTCGCCTATGGCCGCGGCAGCTATGCCTCGCGCTCGATGACGGTGTGCGCCAGCGCGCTGAAGGTCGCGGCCGACAAGGTCATCGAAAAAGGCAAGGCGGTCGCGGCACGCCTGCTGGAGGCCGATGTTTCGGCCGTCTCCTTCAACGACGGCATGTTCAGCGTCGCGGCAACCAACAAGACGATTTCGATGGTGGAGACCGCCAAGGCATCGTTCCGGAACGGCATGCCGATCGACAATGGCATCGGCCTCGAAGCCGTCGGCACCTTTGCGGTGACGCAATCGAGCTTCCCCAACGGCTGCCATATCTGCGAGGTCGAGGTCGACCGCCTGACCGGCGAAACCGAGGTCGTACGCTACACCGTGGTCGACGATTTCGGCCGCGTTCTCAATCCACTGCTGGCCGAGGGCCAGGTCCTTGGCGGGATCGTGCAAGGGCTCGGCGCGGTGTTCTCCGAACACATGCGGTACGATGAAAACTTCGGCCAGCTCCTGTCCGGCTCGTTCATGGACTATGCAATGCCGCGCGCCGGGCTGCTCCCGCACATCGACACCGCGTTTCATGAGGTGCCGTGCAAGACCAACCCGGCGGGCGTCAAGGGCGCCGGCGAAGGCGGCACCGTCGGCGCCACGTCCGCGCTCCTCAACGCGGTCGTCAACGCTTTGGAAGCGGTCGGCGTTGACGATATCCAGCTTCCGCTGACTCCACAGAACGTATGGCGCGCCATCGAGGCGGCGCGATGACGGCCCGCGACGGCAGCCTCGCCGAATTTGTCTTCTCCAAGCTGCCGCAAGGCATCTCGGCCGCGCTGCTCGTCGCCGCCATCGCGTTGAACTTTGCGAACGTATTCTCGCGCTATGTCCTGCGGTCGGCCATCTACTGGGCCGACGAGGCGATGATCTTCCTGATCATCTGGTCCGTGCTGATGTGCGCGATATCGATCTCCTTCCAGGGGCGCCATCTGGAGATGGACTTGTTCATCGACATGCTTCCGAAGCGGGCCAGGGCGCCGCTCGCGCTCGTCATCAATCTTGGCACGATGGCGATCTTCCTGTTCATGAGCTGGCAGGCCGCATACGTCATCAACACCTTCGTGCAGAATGACCAGCGCACGATCGCACTGAATATGCCGATGGCGATCCCGCATCTGGCGCTGCTGGTGGGTTTCGGGATGAGCGCGATTGCGATCGCGGTCCGTATCGCGACCAAGCGATACATGCCGCACAAGAAGACGGCTGAAGAACTGGCCAAGGACGCGCTCTAGAGGGGTTGTCCGATGGCTCTCGCAATGACCCTGTTGCCGTTCGCGCTGCTGGTGCTCGGCTTTCCGATCGTCAGCGTGCTGCTGATCACATCGGCGGTCGTCCTTCTTGCCTATTTCCCGATCCCGCCCGCGGCGCTGCATCAGGTCATGTTCGGCGAGATGGACAGTTTCGTCCTGCTCGCGATTCCGTTCTTCGTCTTCACCGGCGAGGTGATGGGCCAGGGCGGCATTTCGCGCCGCCTCGTGTTCTGGACCCAAACGCTTTTCGGGCGCACCAAGGGCAGCCTGCCGATGACCAGCGTCGGAAGCTGCGTCGTGTTCGGCGCGATCTCCGGCTCCGCGCCGGCGACCATCGCAGCGGTCGGCCGCATCACCCACGCGCCGATGCTGAAGGCCGGTTACGATCCCCGCTTCGCAACCGGACTCCTGACGGCATCCGGCCTGATCGACAACGTGATCCCGCCATCGGTGGCGCTGATCCTGTACGGCGTCACCGCGGAGGTGTCGGTCGTGCGCCTGTTCACGGCGGGATTCATACCCGGCGTGTTCATCGCACTGTTCTTCTTCGCCTACATCATCTGGGTTTCGCGGCGGGCGCCCAATGTGGACCGCGGCGAAGCCTTCACGCTGCCGCGCTTCCTCGCGGCGACACGGGACAGCATCTGGGCCCTGCTGATGCCCGTCGTCATCATGGGAGGCATCTATTCGGGCATGTTCTCGGCGACCGAAGCCGGCGGCATTGCCAGCGTCTACGCGGTCATCGTCTCGGTCTTCATCTATC
This sequence comes from Pseudomonadota bacterium, assembly GCA_023387555.1. Taxonomy (GTDB): domain Bacteria; phylum Pseudomonadota; class Alphaproteobacteria; order Rhizobiales; family Xanthobacteraceae; genus Pseudorhodoplanes. The sequence goes on along the minus strand of JAEWHY010000319.1, from coordinate 11,784 downwards.
GCGAGATCGACTTCAAGGGCCTGTACGAGGCGACCTGCCGGGCGGCCTTCATCACCTCGCAACTCATGATCATTGTCGGCGCGGCCGGAGTCTATTCGTGGCTGCTGACCACCAGCGGCGTGGCGGGAAAGATTACGGCGTTCTTCGCCGCCGCGGACCTTGCGCCCTGGACAATCCTGCTCGTCATCAACGTGTTGCTGCTGATTGTCGGATTCTTCCTCGATCCACCCGCCGCTATTCCGCTGATGGTCCCGATCCTGCTGCCGATCGTGAAGGCCGCCGGCATCGACCTTGTCCACTTCGGCATCGTAGTGACGATCAACCTCAGCATCGGAATGTTCACGCCGCCCTTCGGCGCCAACATCTTCGTTGCTCAGGCCGTCTTCAAGCAGCCGCTATCGGTGATCTATGTCGGGGTCATCCCGTTCACGATCATCAGTGTGCTGGCACTCATGGTGATCACTTATGTGCCCGAGCTTTCGCTCTGGCTCACCCGCTTGCATGACTAGACTAGGGTCTTGTCGTTTCCGAACCGTGGAACCTAAAGGCAGGCGGACAGCCGAAGCCGCTCCGCCTGAGCCAAGATACAACGTCCACGCTTTCCGGGCCGCCGCACCGCTCAGAGCTGCGATACGGCCCGTACGATCTGCTCCGGCTTCACCGGCGTCGCGTTGAACTCGACCTTCAGATGCGAAAGCGCATCGCACACCGCATTCGCGATCACGACCGGCGGCGCAATGGCGCTTCCCTCGCCGACGCCCTTCACCCCCAGCGGATTGAGCGGCGACGGTGAGCACATGTGAATGAGATCCATGTGCGGGACATCGCTTGCCGCCGGTACCAGATAGTCCATGAACGAGCCGGACAACAATTGCCCTTCGGAGTCGTAACCGACCTCCTCGAGAAGCGCTCCGCCAAGTCCCTGCACCGCACCGCCGTGGATCTGTCCATCGACCAGCATCGGGTTTACGACCACGCCGCAGTCATGGACGATGACGTATTTGTCGATGTTGATCCGGCCGAGTTCGGCATCGACCTCAACCAAAGCAGCATGCGTTGCATAGGCCCAGGTCACGGTCGAGGGCTCGAAGTATGCGGTCTCCTCGAGGCCGGGGGACACGCCTGCCGGACGCTGATTGTCCCAGCCCGGCCGCGCCGCCTTGGCGATGCTTGCGAGCGTGACCTCATTGCCGGGCACGCCTATCACGCCGACCGCGCCATTGCGCAGTTCGAGATCGGCTGTCTGGCACTCGAGCATATCCGCCGCGATGGTGAAGACCTTCTTCTTCAGGATCTCGCTGGCGTTGTGGATCGCGCCTGACAGCGTGACCGTGCTGCGGCTAGCGATGGTGCCGAAACCGATCGAGATCGCAGACGTATCTGCGAGCGCCACCACGACATCGCTCGGGTCCACCTTCCAGGTGTCGGCGACGATCTGCGAGAAGATCGTCTCCATCCCCTGCCCTTGCGGACAGGCGCCGCCGGCCAGATAGATCTTTCCGGTCGGATCGACCCGGATCGTAGCCCCTTCGAAGGGGCCGACGCCCGTGCCTTCCACATAACAGCCGAGACCGAGGCCGAGGTATTTGCCCTGCGCGCGCGCGGCACGCTGTTTCTCGCGGAATGCCTCCACGCCGCCGATCGCCTCAAGCGCGAGCCGAAGAGATTCGGGATAGTCGCCGCTGTCGTAAACGATGGGCTCGCCGTCGCGGTAGGGAATGCCCAGCGCGTAAGGCATCTCCGCCGCCTGAACAAGATTCCGCATCCGGACGACACTCGGGTCGAGCCCCAGTTCGCCGGCAATCAGGTCCATCATGCGTTCCATCGCGAAAGTCGCTTCGGGACGCCCGGCGCCGCGGTACGGCGCATTCGGAACCTTGTTGGTCGCGACAATCTTTGACGAAACCGAGAAATGATCGAACTTGTACGGTCCGGGGAGATGCACGGCGGTGTTATAGGCAATGCCCGACCCGATCGGGTTCCAGGCACCGCAATCGACGATGAAGTCATCGCGGAATGCGAGCAACCGGCCCTCGTCGTCGAAGCCAGCTTCGACGTCGTGGATCTGATCCCGCGAATGGCAGGCGCTCATGAAGTGTTCGTGCCGGTCCTCGACCCACTTCACCGGACGTCCGATTTCGCGAGCCAGGAACGGAATCAGCAGGTCTTCCGGATAGACGTGCCCCTTGACGCCGAAGCCGCCGCCGACATCCAGCGCGACGCTGCGAATGCGCGCTTCCGGCATGCCGAGGACGCTGGATGCCTCGCGGCGCAGCCAGTGAACGACCTGACAGGCCGAACAGATGGTGATCGAATCCGTGCGGCCGTCATAGGCCGCGGCCACGCCGCGGCACTCCATCGGAATGGCCGCGTAGCGATGGTGATAGAACCGCCGCTTGAGCCGACGCGGCGCAGCGGCGAGTGCCGCTTCGACGTCGCCCTTGCGGACCGCAAAATCGCCGATGATGTTCGTGCCGTATTGCTCGTGAAGAACGGCACTGTCAGCGGTCATGCCCCGCTCCGGATCGACGACCGCATCCAGCGGCTCGATGTCCACAGTGACGAGCTGCGCGGCATCCTCGCCCTGATAGCGGCTTTCCGCCACGATCACGGCGATCGCCTCGCCGACGTGGCGAACCTTGTCGTGCGACAGCAACGGCTGCTGCGGATTGCGGAATTCGTGCTGAACCCGCGTCGTCCACTTTTTCGGCAAGGACAACTGCGTATCGGGCACCGGCGGCAGCACCTTCGCCAGATCCGGCCCCGAGATGGCGTAGACGACGCCCGGCGCTGCGAGAGCGCGGGACAGATCGACATTCAGGATGCGGCCGTGCGCAACCTGACTGCGGACGAACACCGCATGCAGCATTCCCGGCAGCTTGAGGTCCGCGACGAACTCGCCGCGCCCACTCAGGAGGCGCTGGTCTTCACGTCTGCGGATCGACCGCCCGACAAATCCGCTCCCGGCCTCATGCATTCGCCACTGCTCCAGAATGCTGGTCGCCGCGCATTTCCGCGGCCGCTGCCATAACCGCCTTGATGATGTTCTGATAGCCGGTGCAACGGCAGAGAACCGCGGACATGGCCTCGCGAACCTCATCTTCGGTCGGCGACGGATTGGTATTCAGAAAATCGATCGCAACCGCCAGCATGCCCGGCGTACAGAACCCGCACTGCAGGGCGTGGTTCTCATGGAACGCCTTCTGAAGCGGGTGAACGCCGGACGAACGCGCGATGCCTTCGATGGTGACGACCTCCGCCCCGTTCGCCTGCGCGGCGAGCATCAAGCACGACCGCACGGCTTCGCCGTTCACCATGATCGTGCACACCCCGCACACACCATGCTCGCAACCGACGTGCGTCCCGGTCAGATCGAGGTTCTCACGCAGAAAATCGGCCATCAACGTTCGCGGTTCGCAGCGGGAGGCATACTCCTTCCCGTTGACGGTCAACCGGACATCCAGCATTTTTGTCATGTTTCTCTCGCTGTCACGGATGCGGACTTGCGCGCGCCGAACCCGGCGCTAGGCGACCGCACGCTCGAGTGCGCGTCTCGTCAGAACCCTGGCCAGATGGCGACGGTATTCTTCGCTGGCGTTGCGATCCGAGAGAGGCTCGATCGCGCTGGCACCGGAGCTCGCCGCCTCCGCGATCAACGCGGCGCTGATCTCGCGGCCCTCGAGCAACTTTTCCGCATCGATCAGGCGCGTCGAACAGGCCGACACACCCGCGGTCGCAAGCCTCGCCTTCCGGCAGATGCCGTCCTCGACGATGATCATCGCCGCGACGGCCGCGATCGCAAAATCCCCATGCCGGCGTGAGAACTCCTCCACCCCGAACCGGGCCTGCGAGGGCATGACCGGGAAGCTGACGCCCGTGATCATCTCGCCGTGCTCAAGACTCGTGGTCATGGCATCGAGAAACAGGTCGGCAGCCGGGATGGTCTTCTCATAACCGGGTCCGGCGACCCGGACCTCGCCCTCCAGAACCTGGAGGATCATCGGGATTTCCGCCGCCGAATCCGCGTTTGCGATCGAGCCGCCGATCGTACCGCGCGATCTGGTCGGCAAATGCCCGACCAGCCGCACCGCCGCATGCAGAAGCGGCAAATGCTCCTTGACGATCGGAGAGAACTCGAGCGCCCGCTGCCGCGTCATCGCGCCGATCTCGACGCGACCGTCTTCAAGCCTGATGTAGGCCAGCTCGGGAACACGGTTGAGATCGATGATGACGTCTGGCGTCGCCAGCCGGAAGTTCATCATCGGCACCAGAGTCTGGCCGCCGGCCAGGAGCCGGGCGTCCTCGTGCTTCTGCAGCAGTTCGAGAGCGGCAGAGACCGTGGCCGGTGCATGATAGTCAAAAGCGGCGGGCTTCATGCAATCTCCGTTGGACGCTGACAGATCACGCGCGGCGAGCGGGCGACGTCAGTGGTTCTGGGCGCGCTGCGAGTTGTGCCATGGCAGCATCCATCGCTCGATAGCCTCGACGATGAAGAACATCACCGTACCGAGAACGCCGAGCAGAAGAATGGCGGCAAATGCACGGGTGCTGTTGAACGTCGCCTGGCTGGTCAGGATGACATAGCCGAGACCCTGCTCGCCGGCGACGAATTCGCCGACGATGGCGCCGATCAGGGCAAATGAAATGCCGATCTTCGCGCCGGCGAAGATGCTCGGAAGCGCATTCGGCAGCCTGATCTTCATCATGATCTTGAAGCTAGCGGCGCGCGCCGAACGCGCAAGATCGATCATGTCACCGTCGATGGAGCGAAGCCCGACGGTCGCATTGATGACGATCGGGAAGATCGCAATGATGGCGGCAATCGCGATCTTCGGCGCCCCGCCGGTTCCCAGCCAGATCACGAACAATGGCGCGAGAGCGACCTTGGGCACGGCGTTCGTTGCGACCAGCAGCGTATAGAAGGTGCGGTCGATGAACCGCGAGGAGACGATCGCCACCGCCCCCAGGATTCCTCCGACCAGCGCGATCGCGAAGCCGGCCATCGTCATATAGGTCGTGTACCAGGACTGCCTGAGGAAGAACATCGGGTGATTGACGATATCGGCAATCACGACGCTCGGCGCCGGCAGCATGAAGTTGCGGATATTGAAAGCCCAGACCGCGAGCTCCCATATCAACACGATGACCGTCATCGTGATGATGATCGAGCGCGTGCGCTCGGAACGACGCCAAATGCTCATGGTTCCTATTCCGCCTTCACCAAGCCCATCGACGCAAACAGATGGCGGATTTGCTGGACATACGTTCCGAACTGATCGGTCTGACGAATGCTGAGGGACCGCGGGCGCGGAAGATCGATTTTAATGATCTCCGCGATGCGGCCGGGATTGCGCGACATCACGACGACGCGGTCGGCCAGATAGACGGCTTCCTCGATCCCGTGGGTGATGAAGATGACGGTCTTGCGCGTCTCGTACCACAGTCGTTCGAGTTCTACGTTCAGATCGTCGCGCGTCATTGCGTCGAGCGCTCCGAACGGCTCATCCATCAGCAGCAGTTCAGGGTCGATGATCAACCCGCGGCAGATGGCGACGCGCTGGCGCATGCCACCCGACAACTCCCAGGGATAGCGATCGGCGTAGCCTTCGAGCCCGTACTTCTTGAGCAGGTCAAGTGCACGCTGCTCGTAGTCCTGCCGACGCAATCCCCTGAACTCGACGAGGATCAGCACGTTATCGAGAACGGTCCGCCAATCGAGAAGCACGTCGCGCTGGAACACGACCGCCATGTTCTCGGGCGGCGATTTGACTTCCTGGCCCCGAATTGAAATCGATCCGGAGGTGATGTCCTGAAGCCCGCCGACGCACTTCAGCAGAGTACTCTTGCCACAGCCAGACGGCCCGACGATGCTGATGAACTCGCCGGGGGCGATCGATAGGTTCACGTCCTTGAGTGCGAGGATCGGCTTGTCGTCGACGGCATAGGTCTTTCCAACATTTTTGATGGAAATATATGCCGCCGACGGATCATTCGACGATCCGCCACGCTTCGCCTCGTCAGCGCTGGCCATGGTCAGCATCACGCCTTGAAGAAGTCGTTGGTAAAGCAGTCGGCCGGTTTCAGATCCGTCTTGATCTGTCCGACTTCCTTCATCAGCGCAATCGCTTCCTTCCAGTCATCCGACGATTGCCAGCCGAGCGGCTTGCCGGCGGTGTTGGCCGTGTTCAGGAATTCCTCGCACAGCGCGGTCTGACCGCGAAGAATCTTGAAGCTCAGTTGCTTGTCGGGCCTGTTGGTGATGACCGCCCGGGCGGCTTCATCGATATGAGCCGGGCTCTCGAAGATGTATTTCCACGCGCGCGCCTGATTAGCCGCGAGCCGCATCAGAACGTCCTTGCGCTTCTGCAGTGTGGCTTCGGTCGTCATCAGGCCGAAGCTCGGGAATACGATTCCCGCATCCGCAGCGAGGAAGGCGCGGGCCGGCCGCACGTCCTCGACGAAAGGCAGACCGAATTCCTTCATCGACATGAAGCCATCGGCACCGCCGGAGGCATAGGTCGGGACCATCGCCGCGGGCGACAGCATCACGACGTTGACCTTCCCCGCGCCCTCTCCGCGCTCGAAGCCGATGCGCTTGAGGTAGGCATCGACGAACGGAGCCCAGGGGCTGTTCGCGAAGCAGACGATCTTCTTGCCGGCAAGTTCCTTGGCGGTCTTGGGGCCGGACTTCTCGTCGACCATGACCGCGAGATCGCCCTTCCGCAGGAAGCCGGCGAAGGAGGTCACGGGCAGACCCTGCGCACGCGCGATCGCCATCGGGCCAAGCTGGACGAGACCGACGTCCACCTGACCGGAGGCAACGAGATTGATGGTGTTGAGCGTGCCGGTCCCGTCCTGCAGATCGACCTTGAGGCCGTCGTTTTTGAACCAGCCCTTGACCAGCGACAGATGCAGCGCCGACTGCACGCCCCACGGGGCGAAATCGACACGGACCGACAACGCATCATCGGCGAAGGCATTTCCGGAGCGCAGCACGAACGGGGCTGCAATCGCGGCCCCAATGACCGAGCGGCGGGTCAGCGCCGGCAGGGCCGATCGCGCCGGCACAGCTGCATCATCCACTTTCGGACTTGCGCTCTTCGCCGCCGTCGCATCAGCAGGTTTCGGCATTTTCATAGAAACTCCTTCGCCCAGCGCCATGATTAAGACACCACCACCTAAAAACAAACTGTCCAGTCAGTCAACTGGCCGAGATCACGCTCCGCGCTTTCATCGACAGTGAGATTTCGCGATGAGCCGCCAGCGCTGAATTGCGCGCCGGTTTGCTCTCTCCATGGCCACTCTCCGCTCATTGACGAGGCAGATCCTGCTGCATCCGACGCGCGATGTCGCGCGCGGCAACGTAAGCGAACACAATTGCCGGCCCCAATGTGATCCCGGGGCCCGGATAATTCCCGCCCATAACGGAATGCATGTCGTTGCCGCAGGCGTAAAGCCCTTCGATTCGCGAACCGTCTTCGCGAAGCGCGCAAGCAGCATCGTCCGTCACAAATCCCGTTGCCGCACCCATGTCTCCCGGATACAGGCGCACCGCATAGAACGGCGGCGTTTCGAGCGGAGCGAGGCAAGGATTCGGACCATGCTTCAGGTCTCCCGCCGTGATGCGCTGATAATCGGTAGATCCCCGACCAAAGTCCTGGTCGACACCACTGCGCGCAAATTCGTTGAACCTTTTGACTGTGGCCGCGAGATTTGCCGGAGGAATGTCCAGCTTTTTCGCCAGTTCCTCGAGGCTTGCGGCCTGCGTCAAATAGCCGTCCCGAAGGAATGAGCCCCTGCCCCAGCGGCCCGGCCGAACCATGCCGAGTCCGTATTTCCGCAGCGCTCTTTCGTCGGCCAGAAGAAACGCAGGGATCGCCGGCGACACATCATTCGCCGCATACATGCCCTGAGTGAACGGGTGATAGGACAGCGCCTCGTTGACGAAGCGATTGCCGGCCTGATTGACCGTCATCGTGCCCGGGCGGCCGCGATCAAAAATAAAATGTGGAAAGACCGCGGTCGAACCGTCAGGCCGCTTCCGGACCGACACCGGCGACCAGAATGCCGTGTCCCTGCTGTCTTTTCCGTAATGCGCGCCCAGTCCGAACAGCAGATCATGGAGACTGCCGGCGTGTCCCGGAGCACCTGGGCAATAGTCGGGCACCGGCTTGCGCAGCATCGTCGACCGCAATCGGGGATGCCGGTTAAAGCCGCCGGTCGCCGCGATCAGACCGCCACGAATCGCGATCTGCCGCGACACGCCGCCCTGCGACACCGTAATGGCGACCGGACGGTCGGCATCTGTCCGGATGTCAGTCACCGACGCATTGAGGAGGATCGGCACATTGCGCTGATGCAGGGAGACCAGCAGGCGTCCGATCAGAGCATTCCCCATCAGCAACCGGGTCCCGCGCGTGTGCGTCAAACGGTCGACCGCGTGGCGGGCGAGGATGCTGACCGAATGCCGAAAAGCGCGCAACGAACGACCGGCAGACAGAAGATCCAGCACGTCCTGCTGATTGACCATCATGCCGCCGAAAATGGTGAATTCGGGTATCGGTTCGCGAATGATGGACAGCAGGTCCTTGAGTATCCGGCCGTTGAGCGGAGCCGCTTCCAGCACACGGCCGCGCAAGGTCGCCCCCGGCAGGTTGCTGTTGTAGTCAGGATGGAGCGGCCGGGCGCGAAAACGCACCTCCGACTGCTGCTCGAGCACGGCCACGGCCTCTGGGCCGTTCGACAGGAACGACATCTTGAGCGAGTCGGGCGACTCGTCTCCGACCGATTGCCTCAGATAAAGCGCGGCCTGCTCGAGACTGTCTTCCGCCCCGACCGCCGTCGCGTGATGCGTGTTTGGAATCCACGCGCTGCCCGCTGAATAGGCACTGGTGCCGCCCACCCGGTCCGTACTCTCGATCACGACGGCCTTCAGGCCGGCAATCGCCGCAAAAAGCGCAGCCGACAGGCCCGCTGCGCCGGCACCGACAACCACGACATCGAATGGCTGGTCGCCCGGAATATCTGACAAACGTGTGGGAATTGGACCCTCCTGATGCGGCGTTGCGGCAGCGCAAAAACATATCACGCTGTTGAACGTCCATTCAACACGAAGCGACCCGGCTTAGCAATCTTGAGGTGCGCCTCCTGAATGGAGTAGCTTGGCAACCGTTGTGTCGGATGCGACCTGCCACCCCTTTGATGCCTGTTACTTGAGGGATCAGGGCCACGGTGCATTGTGGTGCAGCGGCTAGGATCGCGGACGGATTAATGTTGAACGACGCTTTGGGAGACGTCTTTGGCACGACGGCATAACGACCCCGCTCGCACGCGCGAACAGATTCTGAACAAGGCGACTGAAGAGTTCGGACGCGTCGGGTTCGATGGCGCGCGCGTCGACCGGATCGCCGCGCGGTGCAAGCTCAGCAAGAACATGCTGTATTACTACTTCCATTCGAAGGAAAAGCTGTTCGTTGCCGTGCTCGAGCGCATGTACGAGGGGATGCGCGACCAGCAGAAGGATCTGGCGTTACGGACCAGCGATCCCATGATGGCGCTGGAGCAACTGATCCGGCACACATTTGCGGCTTTTCGCGACAATCCGGCCGCCATTCGCCTGATGAATGAGGAAAACAAGCATCGAGCGAAATATCTGCGAAAATCCGCGTGGGTCAGAGGCCTGTATGAACCGCTGCTGGAGACAATCGGATTCATTCTCCATCGCGGCGGCAAGGACGGCATCTTTCGGCCCGACATGGATCCCGCGATGGTCTACCTAACGTTTTCCTCGCTCTGCTATCATTTCCTCTCAAATCAGTTCACGCTCGAAATCGCCCTCGGCCGCGAGATGGGCTCAGAAAGTGCACAGGAGCAGTGGCTGGATCACGTGGTCGAAGTCGTGATGCGGCAGTGCTGCGTGAACGGCAAGGATGCGCCCGCCAAGCGGCTCTGATGCGAGGACGGCCAAGGCGGCCGGCGCGATCGCTTCGGCTTGCGGATCGGCCGTTCTTTCAATTCCGGATTTCCAGTATCGAACGATTCTCCACCCTCATCGGGCAAGCGAGACATCAAGCGCCAGTGGCATTGTTTCATTCAGTTGACATCGCTTCATGTCGCGTTGACTAAATAGTCAAGTGAGATATGATCCAGCTCTCCGAACTGAGAAAGAGGGAGCCATCACATGAGCGTTGCAAGACATCCACGGCCACCGGAACTCTTGGACGTTCCTCTCGATCAGATCATGCAGCGCTATACGGCGCGCTATGCTGACCGCCGCGCCGACTGGGCCGCGTTCGAGGACGCCAAGATCGAGGGATTCAAGCGGGCGCAGCATCGCTTCATCGGTGCCGGCGGTTCCGGCAAGCACGGCGATCCCGACGTCATTCCGGCGAAGAATTTCACGCTCTCGATCATGTTCGTGCCGCCGGGTCAGGGTAACGCAGCCCATACCCATGAGGTCGAAGAGGTCTTCTTCGTGCTGCAGGGTCATCTCGACGTTTTCGTCGAGGACGAGCAGGGCAACCGCCTCACCAAGCGCCTTGGCCCGTGGGAATGCATCTCGTGCCCGGCCGGCGTCATCCACGGCTATAATAATGATAGCCTGGAACCGGTCTATTTCCAGGTCATGCTTGGCCGCGGCCAGCCGGAGACCATGGGCTACGCGGACGAGGAGCTTTACAAGCGCCGTGACGCGCACCTGAAAGCGGTGTGACCGGAATATCTCGTTCCAACTTAGCCCAATGACCGCGCCGCATTTGATCCGTCAAATCCGGCGCGGTTGAATACCTCGGCGGTGGCCAGAACGGCAGGCGCACTCCGATCCGGCCGCCGCGTCTGTTCGGACACGCCCGCACGAGACGAGGCCACGGCCGCCGTTGACCACCTTCCTGAACACCGCCGCCCCTGAAATCTTCAGTGCTGAGCGCGACGGGTGAGCCTCGATCAGCGACAAAACTCTGCCGCATCCGGCGCGGCGGACACAGCCCTTGCCTGGAGTTGTCTATGACTGCTTTGCCAAACATCCGTTCGTTCGTCGCAAACGAGGAGATCGCCGGATCGACCGGATTCGATCTCGTCCGCCCGCTCGATGGAAAGGTCATCGGGACCATTCTTGAAGCCGGGCAACCGGGCGTCGACACCGCAGTCAAGGTCGCGACCGCAGCCTTCTTGGCAAACCGGACAGCCCCTGCTCACCAGCGCATCGCCTGGCTGCGAAGCGCCGCCACTGCCCTGCTCTCTGCCGCAGACGAGATCGCGGCGATCATCTGCGAGGACGTGGGCAAACCCATTCGTTCGTGCCGGTTTGAAGTCCGGCGCGGCGCGGAGTTCCTGGAAGCCTGCGCGGCGACCCTGTCGCAGATGGGAGGCGAAGTGCTGCCGCTGGACAGCACCGCCACCGGCGCGGGCCGTTTCGGCTTCACGAAGCGCGTGCCGTATGGCGTGGTCGCCGGAATCACACCCTTCAATGCGCCCGTGAACCTGCTGATCCAGAAGGTCGGGCCAGCCATCGCCGCCGGAAACGCGATCATCGTGAAGCCGGCGCCCGCAGGCACACGCACAGCGCTCAAGGTTGCACAATTGCTCCAGGATGCCGGCTGGCCCGCCGGTCTGTTCTCGGTGTTGACCGGCGACAAGATCACCGCGGCGGCATTGGCGGCCCATCCGCATGTCCGTGCGGTGTCGTTCACCGGCGGAACCGCGGCGGGCGATGCGCTGGCCCGCGCGGCCGGTGCGAAGAAATTCGTCGCCGAACTTGGATCGAACGCAGCCAACATCGTCATGGCC
>JAEWHY010000305.1 GCA_023387555.1 Pseudomonadota bacterium | reverse complement strand
ACATCGTATACTACCTGCTCGTGCTCTATGCTCTCGGCGGCGGCGCAGAGCAGCTCCGGGCATTGGCGGTGGCGGGTTGAATTGGCAACGGATGCCTCAAGGCCCGGGCGCAAGTATGTTGCAGGCGGCGATGACTGTGGCACCATGATCCGCAAATGACAGACCATTTCCGTCCACAAAGTGCCGTCGGCCCGCTTGCGCTGTTTGCCGGAATCCTTGCCGCGATCGCGATCGCGGCCTCGCTTTATCTTGCGACCAGCGTGTTCGCGCCGGTGGCCTGCGCATTGTTCATCATTGCACTGGCCTGGCCGGTGCAGGAGTAGCTGGAGCAACGCATGCCGCGATTGCTGGCACTCGCGATCGTGATGTGCGTCATTATTTTTGTCTTTCTGGGCTTCGCTTGGATGATCGCCTGGGGCTTCGGTCGCGTCGTCCGCGCCATCATCGCCGATGTGCCACGCTTCCAGTCGCTCTACGATCAGGCTGCGGCCTGGCTTGAGAGCCACGGCATCGTCATCGCCGGCATCTGGTCGGAGCATTTCAATCTGCGCTGGCTGATCGCGGCGCTGCAAACCGCCACCGGGCGGCTGAACACCACGATCACGTTTTGGCTGGTGGTGGCGGTCTACGTCATTCTCGGCCTGCTCGAAGTCCGGACCATCGAGACCAAGATCCGTTCGCTGCTGCGCAGCGATACCGCGAAGGTCCTGATTGAAGGCAGCCGCGCCACGGCCGAGCGGTTCCGCCGCTACATGGTGATCCGCACCTGGATGAGTCTTGCGACGGGGGCAACGGTATGGGCCCTCGCCGCGATGGCGGGCCTGGCACTGGCCCCGGAATGGGGGGTGATCGCCTTCGCGCTGAACTACATCCCCTTCATCGGGCCGTTCATCGCGACCATGTTCCCGACCTTCTATGCGCTCGGCCAGTTCGAGTCCTGGCAGGCCGCGCTGGTGGTGTTTGCCGCGCTGAACGTGATCCAGTTCGTCATCGGCAGCTATATCGAGCCGCGCGTCTCCGGGACCGCGCTTTCGGTATCGCCGTTCATCGTGCTGCTCTCGGTGTTCTTCTGGACCTGGATGTGGGGTCTGTTCGGCGCCTTTATCGGCGTGCCGATCACCATCGCTATCCTCACTTTCTGCGCCCAGCATCCATCGACGATCTGGATCGCCGACTTGTTCGGCGACCCTGACGCGCCACCTCAATCGACCCATCCAGTGTGATTGCGACATCGATCCAAGGCGGCTGAACCGTTGGCTCGAAGCACCCGCAAGGCAAGTTCTCCTGGATTCCGCCTGGCTGGGCTTCTCCTCGCTTTCGCGGTCCTCGGCGCGGCCGCGTTCGTCCTGCACACGAACACCTTTCACTGGTTTCGAAGCTGGACCGCCTCGGAGCCGTTCGGAGGCGATACGATCCGCCTCACGGCATCCGCGCGGTTCGCCGGAGCCATTACAAGCCTGACCTGGAACGGCGTCGAATTCATCGATTCGTCGGATCACGGCCGGGAGTTGCAGTCGGCGCTCCATCTGAACGGGCTCGGCGAATGCTACAATCCGACCGAAGCCGGCGCCGCCTCGGACTGGTTCGGCAGTTCAAGCAAACTTCTGTCGATAACGGCGCAAGGCAACACGCTCGAATCCCGCGCCCGCATGGCGTTCTGGGTGGCTCCCGGGAAGTCGTCGCGATCCTGCCCGCATCCGAAGAACACGACCGCCCTGTCCGACCATGAGCTGTCGAAGACGATCACGATGTCGGGCAACGTCATCACCCATGACGTTACGTTCCATGTGCCACGCCGCTATGACAGCGCCATATTCGAGGCGCTGACGGCCTACCTTCCGGACAGGTTCGGCACATTCTGGACCTATGACCCGCGGAGCGATGCGCTTGTCTCTCTGGGCGACGGCCCCGGGGAACAAGCACTCCCCGTGATCATATCGACGACGGACCGGCGCTTCGCACTCGGCGTCTTCAGTCCCGACCTGCCGCGGGCCACGCGGCCACGAAGTGGCTATGGTCGCTGGCGCTTCGAGAACGAACGCGTCACCAAATGGAATTGCGTGTTCAGGATGACGGGTGTCGCGCCTGGCCCGCACGCCTTCCGGTGTTACACGATCGTCGGCAGCCTGGACGATGTCCGCGCCGCGATGAAGCTGCTCGCGCAGCCGCGCTAGCGCATCATATGGCTTCGTTTCGAGGCCCGACCGGCGGCAGATCCTTGCGGATGCGCTCCGGAAAATCCGGCCCGTCGCCGGCAGCCTGCGCGGCGGGATTGATCAGCGAAGCCCGGCGCAATTCCTCGAACGACAGCGTCGTGTTGACCCGTCCGGAATAATACAGGTAGCTGTCGATCCAGCCGTTCAGGATGTGCCGGATATCGAGGCGACCCTCGCGCCCGGCCGCATTCGCATAGCGCAGAATGTTGATCGTGCAGCTGTTGCTGAACAGGTTGTACCATTCCGGCCTGTCCGCCAGCTGGTTGATCCGTTCGAGATACACCATCAGCAATCGGCGTGCGTCTGCCGGGGATGTGTTGAGACGATAGAGATAGGTCGTCTCACGGCGATGGTTGGTGCGCACGCCGACCACATCCCGTTCGGTGCCGACCACATAGATCAGCTCGAACTGCTTGAACATCGACGCCAGCGGGTTGAACCCCTCCCCGATCTCCGGGCGTGTCTCGATCGAGATAGTGAGGGGCGGCGCATTTTCGAAGACGAAGCTGAGGAAGGTGTGCCCGACCGGCCCCTCTCTCCAATAGGACACGTAGAAATCGACACCCTTGAGCTTGGACAGGTCGATTTCGCGATCGACATAGTGCACATCAAAGTCATTGCGGCCGCGATACGTGAAATCGCGCACACCGGTCAGGCGCACGTGGTCGCCGTCGATGTAGGCGCGCGGCATCACCGCAACCTCGGGTCGCCATGGCCTGTCGTGCGACGGCGGAATCGCCACCCACCAGACCACCACCGCCAGGAAGGCCGCCAGGAATACGTAGGTCCGCCGCGGTCGCGACAGCAGCAGTGCCCATACCGCGAACCCGGCGAAAGCGATCGCCGCCGTCAGGCGTAGCCAGGCCCAGGGCAGGTTCGAGTAATAGATCGCAAGCGTCGACCAGGCGACGATGAGAAACAGCACCAGCGCCCACAGCGCGGCCAGCAGGCCACGACCAAGGCGGGAGAACAGCCCCCGTCGCGGGGCCGGCGCAGTGTCATGGAGAGTATCTTGAGTCACGCAATAACCATTCGGCACATGGGAGACGCTCGCACCAATGCGGCGTCACCCTTTCCTGATCTGTCGTTGGCATATGCCCCCGGGCTCCGCGGCATTTACCACAGAGCATACAGACGCGACATCCCATGTTGCCGCGCGCCGCCGTTCTATGATCCGGCGGCGCCGTTCGCACGTGAATTGTTCTTCACGCGCTGAAAAGGGAGAGGACGGCGCCGCAAATCCCTAGTGTGCGAACTGCAGCGCAACCTGGCCGATTGGCCGAAGCGTCCAGGAGATCGCCCGGTCGTCAGGGCCGAGCATCAGCGGCGGGGTGACCGAGCCCGCGATCACGACGTCCCCGGCCCGCAACCTTTCATCGAAAGCCGCAAGGGTGGCCGCCACCTGCCGCACCGTGTCGAGCAGGCGGCCGGTGTTGGATTCGAGATCGCCCGGCACCGGGACAGCCTGCCCCGACCGCATGACCTCGCCGCTCAGGTCGTCCAATCCGCCGGGCAGCATCACAGGAGCGCGCGGGCCGAACACCACATGCCGCTGGAAAATGTCGCCGGCGAGGATCGACTCCACGTCATCCATCGGTCCGTCGATGTCGGCCAGTTCGATCGCCGGCCCGATCGCGGCGATGCATTGTGCAGCCTCCGGC
>JAEWHY010000078.1 GCA_023387555.1 Pseudomonadota bacterium | reverse complement strand
CCTTCAAGCGGCTCATGTCGTCCTTCGAGGTGAAATGCTCCCGGTAGCCGCCGCCAGTTGTCGTCGGCATTGGCGTACGAAGGCTACTTTGAGCTCGAACCGAAGACATCCGAACCCTCGATGTTTGTCACAGCGACCTTACGATTATGGCTAATCCTATCAAAACAATCCGGAACGTCAGTAGCCCTTCGGAACACTTCAACCGGCTTCCAGGCCGCACGAGCCGCCCCTAGAATGCCGCCCGGTCGCTCCACAGCAGAGATGTCCGTCGGACCACTGGTGGCGTCATAATGATCCTAGCCGCCACCCGCCTCTGTCCACCGTCCCCACTCATCGCGCGGTTGGTCCGGATTGAATCCTGCCTTCAGCGCGATCGCGTGCCGTCGCAGCGCAAGCTGGAACCGCATTGCCGCGACATCGCATTTCAGCCGGAGCAATTCCGACCGGATCTCCGCCAATGCCCCCATCGCATCACACCGCGCGCTGATACAGCACGCGCCGCCGCGCGGTCGGATCAATCACCACCGGCTTGCGCGTCCGCGCGGGCGGAGCGAATGGGGGCTTCGCCTCCTTCACCGCACGGACGCGCGCCCCGGGGAGGAGCGGAAACGTCACGATCGAGATTTCCCACAGATCGATCTCGACCAGCTTGCGCACACGCGACTTCGGATCGAGCCGCGCCTTCACCGTCTTGAAGCCGATCGACAGGCCGTCAGCGGCGCCCTCGCGCAGCAGCGCCAGCAATTCGCGGGCCCGCACCACATCGGGAATCAGCCTGCCGCGCACGCGAAGCCCGCGCCAGTCCTCCGCGATGTCCTGCCAGATGCCGACCGGCTCGGCCGGATCGTGCTGGAACAGCATCGGGATGCGGCGCACGCCGCGCAGCCGCAGCGTTTGCGTGAATGCCCCCGGCATCACCATGTCGCGCGCCTGGTCGATCTCCCCGAACAGACTGGCGTAACCCTCGACGCTGCCGTCGGGGAAGATCGTGGCGCGCGGGTGGGACGGGGTGTCGTGTGAGTTTGGAGCGAGCATGCGCCCTCCTTCACCTCTCCCCGCTTTGCGGGGAGAGGTCGATTTCCGAACGAACGTGAGGAAATCGGGTGAGGGGCCGGCACCGAACGCGCAACACGCTCGCCCCTCACCCGGCTCGCGCGATTTGCGCTCGCCACCCTCTCCCCGCTGAAGCGGGGAGAGGGAAAAAGGCTAATCCTTCGCCCTCTTGCGTCCCCGCGCCTTCCGCACGGCCTTCACCTCGCGCGCGTCATTGGCTTTCGACACGCGATCGAGATGGCTGAGAAACTCGCGGAACACCGTCATGTGGTCGCGCTTGCGCTTTGGCGCGGGGCGCAGCGAGCGCATCATCGAATGCAACGTATCCATCAACGGCCTCCGAATTTCCGGTTGAAGCGCGCAAGCTCGCGCACGAAATCGTCGAAGCGGCGCATCGCGGCGGCGTATTCCCGGAGCACAGCGATGCAGAGCGCGCTCGCACCCACTGCCCACAGGAACAGCGCGAGATGCGCGAGGTCGCCGCGCTCCGCAAAGGTTCGCGTTAAATCGTCCATAACGATAGTCCGCATGACATTACGGCCCCATTGGCGGCCTGCTATTCTTGCGTGGCCGCCGTACCGGCGGACATCGCCGTGGAGGACACGCCGTCATGCAAAGGTCAGCGCTTGCCGTCGCCGCAGTTACCGTCGCCGCACTTGCAGTCACGCCCCTCTCAACGATGCCCGCCGCGGCGCAGGGCGCCGTTCCGGATCTCGTCGGCACCTGGACCGGGACCAGCGAGTCCATCGTGCTGCCCGCCGGCAACGCGCATCATCCCGGCAAGGCCAAGGGCCCGCGCATGTCGGAGGTGCCGTTCACGATGGTGATCGAGAAGCAGGAGGGCCGGCGCTTCTACGGCACCTTCTCGTCGGCCAGGCACAAGGAAACCGTGATCGCGGTGATGGGCCGCAACGGCACGATCCACATCATCGACGACGACGGCTACAGCTTCGCCACCCTGCTCGCGCCCAATCGCATGGACCTTTGCTACATGAAGCAGTCGCCGGCCGGCCGCGTCGCGTCCTGCACCGAGATGACGAAGCAATAGCGAAGCGTCAGAGCCCGTCGCCGCCCTCGACCGGCGAATAGCCGGTCGCGATCCGCTTCTCGTTCAGCGTGAGGAACGGCGCCGCGGTCACGCGCGCCCACAAGGCCGCGCGGTCCGCCGACAGCGCCTCGATCCGGTCGGGATCGATCGCGAGCCGGACCGCGCCGCCCAGCGCCGGCGAAAGCCATTGCGAGATCGCCATGCCGATGCGGTTCGCCAGCGGCATCACGCTGCCGCGGACGAAGGCGCGGTTCGCCTCCTGGTAATTCGCATAGGTGTTGTCGCCGGGAATGCCGAGCAGCATCGGCGGCACGCCGAAGGCGAGCGCGATCTCGCGCGCGGCATTATGCTTGGCCTCGAGGAAATCCATGTCCTTCGGCGACAGCGACATCGCCTTCCAGTCGAGCCCGCCTTCCAGCAGCAGCGGACGGCCGGCATTCTTCGCGCCCTGGTATTCGTCGGCGAGTTCGCGCTTGAGCCGCTCGTATTGCCCGTCGGAGAGCACCGCCTGCTCCGGCCCGGAATAGACCAGCGCGCCGGACGGCCGGGCCGCATTGTCGAGCAGCGCCTTGTTCCAGGCCGCCGCCGCGTTATGCGTATCGACCGCGATGCTCGCGGCCTCCAGCGGCGCCAGGCCGTAGTGATCGTCGAGCGGATGGAAATGCGTCAGATGCAGGATCGGCGGCAGCGCCCCGCCCTGCTCGAAGCGCACGCTGCGTCCGGCGACGTGATACTCGTAAGCCTCCGGCCAGCCGTCGGCGCCGGGCACGACGCGCATCCGGTCCGGCCGCAGCGCGTAGAGTTCGCGCGGCCGGCCATCGAGCGTCACGGCTTCGATGTAGGCATTGCCCGCAAGCTGCAGATGCGCGACCACGGTCTCCAGGAACGCCGAACCGTCCTGCCTTGGATTGGGCCGCGCCAAGAGATCGAGCAGCGGATGGGCGTCGTGCTCGGCATCGCTGTCATAGGCGAGCCAGCTCACCTGGCCGACCGCTTCGGCGAGAAGCCGCACCGCGCGATGCACGATCGCATTCTTCATGTAGCCCTCGCGCATCAGCGCTTCGGCATTACGCGGCGTCCAGCGCGGGCGGCCCTGCGACTGGAACGCGACGAGCTGCGCGATGCGCGAGGCTTTTTGCTCCGGCGCGCGAAAAAATTTCGTAAGGCCGAACATGCTCTGTCCCTTTGCGGATGCAGGCGACACGGCGCCCATGCAAACAACACGATGCGCGCAAACGAAAAAGGCCCGCGCGATGCGGGCCTTTCGTTCTGACGTTGATGGCGGCGCTAAACGCCACTGACATTGATGATTGCGCTAGAACACGCCAAGCAGCGCAAGAATGATGACCACGCTAAGCGGAACGCCCAGCAACCACAGAATGATCGGCATCGTCGCCCTCCTTTGATGTTCCTCAGTCCCAGCAACAACGCGGAAGAGCGGATCGGGTTCCTTCCACCCTCCCCTGGAGGGGGAGGGTCGGCGAACATCGAGCATCGCGAGACGTGAGCCGGGGTGGGGTGAGCCTTTGCGAAACAGTCACCCCACCCCGCCTGACGTCGCTTCGCTTGTCAGGCGACCCTCCCCCTCCAGGGGAGGGT
>JAEWHY010000058.1 GCA_023387555.1 Pseudomonadota bacterium | reverse complement strand
AAAACTATCTGAGCCCGGCCGATCACCCGATCAGCGCCGTGGCCGCCGGTGCGATCCCGCCGGGTGCGCTCTGCGCGTGGAGTTTCGACGACGGCGAATCCCCTCCCGCGCAGGCGACCGCCCGCTGCGACGAGCCGGTGCGGATCCGCGTGCGGCACGGACGCGCCACCGTCGCAACCGTCGATGTCGGCCTGCCCGACGGAACGGCGCATCGCGCGATGACGGAAATTCTGGTCAGCGATCTCCTGATCGCCGGGATGGGCGATTCCATCGCCGCCGGCGAAGGCAATCCGGATCGCGCCATTGCGCTCGGCGACGACGGCTTCTGCTTCCGGCGCTTTCTTGCGGGCTCGACCAGCGAATATTTCCGGCCCGGCCGCGCCGGCTTCAAGGGCAACAAGGCCTGCGACCCCGCGCTCTCGTCCGGCAGCGGCAACACCTCGGCGGATTGGGCCAAACTCAACGCGCGGTGGTGGAGCGCGGCGTGCCACCGCTCGCTCTACGGCTATCAGTTGCGCGCGGCGCTCGCGATCGCGATCGAAAATCCGCATGTCGCCGTGACCTTCCTGCCGCTGGCCTGCTCCGGCTCGACCATCGACGCCGGCATCTTCGGTTCGCTTCGCGCGCGCGAATGCCCGGCCACCGGCTCCTGCTCCGGGTCCAACGTCGCGCAGATGGTGCGACTGCGGGATGCCATCGAGCTGGCGAGAAAGACCGACAAGGAACGCAAGCTCGATGCCGTGCTGCTCACGGTCGGCGCCAATGACATCTGGTTCTCGGGCCTCGTCGCCGACGTGATCACCGAATCCGCGACCGAGCGCACGCTGTTCAAGCGCGGCGGATTGATCGCCGACGTTGCCGAGGCACGCGGGCACCTGAGCAAGTTTCCGCGCGATTTCGCCAGGCTGCGCGACGCGCTCAAGCCCTATCTCGACGGCAACCTGCAACGCGTCGTCTATGTCACCTACGGCAATCCGGCGATGGTCAACGGCGGCCAGGTCTGCACCGGCGGCCGTGCCGGATTCGACGTGCATCCGGCGTTCAACGTCGACGGCGCCAAGCTGCGCGAGACCTCCGACTTCGTCGAGCGGGAATTCCTGCCGCGGCTGCGCGCGCTCGCGACCTGCGAGGACCCCGGCGCCTGCCGCGAGCCGAGGACCGACCGCATGACCTTCGTCGATCAGCATCAGGCCGAGTTCGCGCACCGCGGCTTCTGCGCGCGTTCGCCGCGCGATCCCGTGTTCGACCGCGAATGCTTTCTCGAGAACGGGGAAAGCTTCGAGTCCGATCCGGCGCAAGCTGCAACCGATCCCCTGCGCTGCAACCTTCGGGCGCGCGACTTCCGGCCCTACGCATCGCGGGCGCGCTGGATCCGGACGGCGAACGACAGCTATTTCACAGCCATGACCTTCCCGGAGGGAATTTCCACCGCGGTGCAGCCGAGCGACCTGCACGACGCCACCTGGGGCGCCACCAGCGCGGTCTATGGCGGCGCGGTGCATCCGACCGCCGAAGGCCATGCCGCCATGGCCGACGCAGCGATCCCGGCCTTGCGCGCCGTGCTCGGGCTGACCGCGCCGACCCAGGTGCATGCCGAGCCGCTGGCGCCGCTGCAGATGCCGGCAACGCGATAGCGCGCGCTTTCTCCTGCAGCGCTGCGAACCTCGACCTGTTCAGCGCGGGCGATAACCGAGTTGCGCGGATACCGCTGCCGCGCTCCGTTTCAGGTCGTCGAGCACCGGATCGTGCATCGGATCTTCGGGCAGACGCCCCGCGATCGTCAGCACCGCCACCGGCTGACCCTGCAGATCGATGATGGGCGCTGCCAGGCCGCGAATTTGCGGCGTGAAGTGATCGACAATGACGCTGTGCCCTTCCCTGCGGACCTGATCGCGGATCGCATCGATGTCCGCCGCTGTCGCTTCGGCGAAGCGCGAGACCGGCCGGCTCTGCTCCCGCCGCACCAGTTTGGCGGTCCTGTTCTTCGGCAGATAGGCGAGAAAGACACGCCCGACCGCCGAGCCGAGCATGGGAAACACGGTGCCGAGCCCGACCGACGGGATGAGAAAGCTTTCGCCCTGCGACCAGCGCACGATGACCGGCCCCCGCTCACCCCATACGGCGAGGCCCCCCGCATGGTCCCACCGCTCCGTCAGCGCCCGCAAAGCTGACGTGCCGGCCTCGAGACCATCGAGGCGCTGTAGCGCCGCAAGTCCCAGGCGGATGGCCATCCGGCCGAGCGCATAGCGGCCGGATGCGGCGTCCTGCGCCACCATGTCTCCATTGATGAAGGCGCGCAGATAGCGATGCACCTGACTCGGCGGCATCCCGCAGGCTGCCGCGATGTCCTTCAGCGCCATCGGCACGCCCGATGCGGCAAGCGCATCGAGAACCCGCAGGCCGACTTCGATCGACTGCACGGACTGACGCCGGCCCTCGCCGGGCTTGGCCTTGACGCTGGGCTTGGTGCTTTTTGAGGTCACTGGGGCATCAGTGGAAATGGCTTACGGATTTTCGTCCGAAAGCCTGCGCGATAGCAACTGCCTGGAGCAATCGCCTAGCCAATCCGGTTCGGCAGCCACAGAGATATCTGCGGAAACGCCATCAAAAGGAACATGACCACGGCTTCCGCCAGCAGGAACCATCCGATCGCGCCATAGATCCGGCCGAGTGAGACGTCGTTCGGCAGAATGCTGCGCACCGCGAACACATTCATTCCGAGCGGCGGCGTCAGAAGCCCGATCTCGATGAACTTGACCACGATCACGCCGAACCAGATGAGGTCGAAGCCCATCGTCGCATACAGCGGCAGGAAGATCGGCAGCGACAGCAGCATCAGACCCATCGGGTCGAGGAACATGCCCAGAATCAGGTAGACGATCGCGGTGACGATCAGCAGCACGGTCGGCGATACATCGCTCGCGGTCATGAAAGCGGTGATGGCGTCCGGCAGACCGACCAGCGCGACATAGCGCGCGAGCATCACCGCCCCGATCGCCACGAACAGGATCAGCGCGGTCGTGCTGGCGGACTCGCGCAGGCACTTGCGGAAGATCGCAAACGACATCTTGCCCTTTGCCACCGCGATGACGAGCGCGATGAAGGCGCCGAACGCGCCGGCCTCGGTCGGGCCGACATAGCCGCCATACAGGCCACCGAACACCACGATCACCAGCACCGGCAAGGGCCAGACCTCGGGCAGGATGGCGAGGCGCTCTTTCCAGCTCGCCCGCTCGTCGCTGTGCGGCGCCAGTTCGGGGTTGAGCTTGCAGCGAACGATGATCAGGACGATGTAGGCAAAGGCGGTGAGAAGGCCCGGCACGACGCCGGCGGCGAACAGCTTGACCAGCGACTGCTCGGCCAGCATCGCGTAAACGATGAACGGGATGCTCGGCGGAATGAGCGCGGCGATGGTGCCGGCCGAGGCGCAGGTCGCAGCCGCAAGGCCGATGTCGTAGCGCGCGCGCGTCATTTCCGGGATGCTGATGCGGCCGACGGCAACGGTGGTCGCCATGCTCGATCCGGTCGCGGCTCCAAGCCCGGTGGCGGCCATATTGGCCGCAACGGCAAGCCCGCCGGGCAGCCATCCCAGCCACAATCGCGCGGCGCGGAACAGCGCGTCCGTCATGCCGCCATAGAGCGCGATCGAGCCCATCAGCAGGAACATCGGCACCGCCGACAATTCCCAGCTCGACACCACCTCGCGCGGCATGTCGGCGACCAGCCGCATCGCGGCAGGCACCCCGAGCACTGATGCGATGCCGATGAACGAGACCACGATCAGCGCAACGCCGATCGGCACGCTCAGCGCCATCAGGACCAGCAGGCCGCCGATGGCAAAAAGGGCCTCGACCGGGAAACTCATCGTACTGGTTCGCCCCTGCGCGGATCCGCCCGCAAACCCGCGACGAGATTGGCCGCGGCCGCGACCGCCATCGCGCCGAATGCCAGCGGGAACACCCAGCGTATCGGCCAGGTCGGGAGCGACCAGCGGGTCAATTCGACATGCTCGCGGATCGACAGCGCGTGCAGCGCCTGCTCGAACGTCAGCCAGGCCATGGCGCCGCAGACCGCGACGGTCAGCAGTCGCGCAAACCCGGTGAGCGCCATCGCGGTGCGCGGGCCGACGCGCTCGACCAGCGCTTCCACATGCAGATGCTGGGAGCGCGCCTCGAGCGCGGCGAACGGCAGAATGGCGGCGCCGATCATATAAATGTGCGTCACCGACTCGACGGTGCCCTCAAGGCCGGCGCCGAGCACCGCACGCGCGCCGATGTCGACGAGCATGTGCAGCATCATCAGCAGCACGCACAGCTCCGCCGGAGCCGCAAGCCAATCGCCCATGCGTTCGATCATCCGCGGCGCCGGCTGGGATGCCTGCACGGGGCGATCGTCGCCGGGCAAACCGGAGGTCATTGCCCGAAGACTTCCCGCTTCAGGATCTCGGCATAGGCCTTGGGATCGTTCTTGAAGACCGGCAGATGCACCTCGTGCCACTTGCGGAACACGGCCGCGGCATCCTTCACGAAGCGTTCGGCATCGGGAATATTGCGGCGCTTGGCCAGCTCGATCAGCGCGTCGATCTCCTTGGCCTGATGCGCAGTCCAGGCCTTCGCCATGGCTTCGTCCTGATCGATGTAGCTGATCTTCGCCTTGGTCTGTGCGCGCACCTCGTCGTCAGCCGACAGATAGGCGCCCTTGATCCAGCCGTGCAGATTGTCGGCGACGGTGTTGCGGATCGCCGCCTTGTCGGCATCGGACAGCCCCGACCACGCCTTGTTGCTGATCGTCAGCGGAATGGCGCCCGCGCCGATGCCCTGCGGCAAGGTGATCACCGACTTCGCGATATCGACGAGACCGTAGCTGCGGATCCAGTTGATCGGCACGATCGCGCAATCCGAGCGCCCAAGCTGCAGCGAGGACGCAAGATCGCTGATCGCGGTGCGCGTCGGCGACATGCCGAGAGCGGTCGCCCAGCGCGACTCGCCCGAACCGATCACACTGACGCGCTTGTTGACGAGATCCGCGGAACTCTTCACCGCGCCGGTACACACCATCGCCATCGGCGAGGTCGCCCAGGCGAACACCGCCTGCTGGCCCTGCTTCTCGAAGTCACGGCGGCAGGATTCGCAATGCTTGTAGAGGATTTCGTTGGCCGCGCCGGCCGCCGCGAAGGGATCGGTCGACAGCGCATTCATCTCCGCCAGCATGCCGGCCTGCGGCAGCTCCGACGGATGGAAGGACAGGATCAGATAGCCGCTATCGACGATGCCGTCGCGCACGCCCTGCAATGTGGTGTCGAGCTTCACGACCGTGCCGCCATACAGGCCGCGGAACTGCACGCGGCCATCCGTGGCCTTGCCGATCGCCTGCATCATGGGCTTCACGCCATGCGTATGGAAATTCGCGCGCTCCGGTGCGCCGGACCCATAGGTCAGGGTCTGGGCGGCAGCGGCCGAGGTCAACAAGGCGCTTCCCAGGAAGAAGCTGCCAAGCGCAGTGGCGCGCGCATTCCAACGAAACATTTCTGAGCGTCCCCAGCTGAAAATGGTCCTTCGCGCATTTACCTTTTAACAATGCATTACGCAACTGTTAATGAATTGCGCGCGCGTCCAACTGGAGACCCTTCCCGATGCGAAAAGCCTCCCCCAGAAGCCTGATCGACCTT
Source organism: Pseudomonadota bacterium (assembly GCA_023387555.1). Classification (GTDB taxonomy): domain Bacteria; phylum Pseudomonadota; class Alphaproteobacteria; order Rhizobiales; family Xanthobacteraceae; genus Pseudorhodoplanes. Next base: position 9,708 of record JAEWHY010000058.1, on the reverse strand, counting down.
GACCATCCGATGCTGAAAGTGCGCGACCTTGGCGCCGCGCGGGAGGCTTACCGTCGCCTCGGCTTCACGGTGACGCCCTATCGCACCAACAATCCGATGGGCGGTGGCACGACCGGCGGAAAGGGCGGCAATCATCTGGTGATGCTGACGCCGCAAACCGCCAACACCACCAACATGCTCGAGCTCGCCTATTGCGACGAGGCGCATGCCTGGCCGGCGCTGCGCGAGCTGCTCGGAGGACCCGAGGGCCTCGCGCTCCTTGTCCACAGCCCGACCGATGCCGACCGCATCCGGGACGAATGGGAGGCGGCCGGCATCGCCTGCGAACCGGTCTTCGAGGTGAAAACCGATTTCCTCGATCCAGAGACCGGACATCGCGATCTCATCCATTTCCGTGTCGCCCAGCCTTCGGGGCGGGACTGGCTCTACCCCTTCGGCGCCGCCCAGATCCTCGATTTCCGGCACTACTTGCGGCCGGACTGGTGCAAGCACGAGAACGGCGCGCTCTACTGGAGCGAGATCACGCTTATCGTTCCGTCGCAGGACATCGCGTCAGGCCTCGCGCATCTGCGCAAGGTGTATGGCGTCGAGGTGGAGCCGGACGACAGCGGCATCGCAACCCTGCAGATCGAGAAGCTGCAGCTGCGCCTGATGCCGCGCGAGGCGGCGGAAAGCGCCTATGCCGGAATTCCGCTGGAAACCGCGGATGCCCCATGCTGCCACACGGCGCTGACGATCCGGGTCGAGAGCCTCGACCGGCTGCGCGCGCTGCTCGACCAGCGCGGCATCGCCACCTATCCACGCGGTTCGGCGCTGTGCGTCGCGCCGCGCGATGTCTGCGGCGTGCTGATGGAATTCACCGAAGGCTGAGGCATGCGACTGATCGGATTGGTCGGCGGGACGACCTGGCTGTCGACCGCCGAATATTATCGCCACCTCAACGAGATGGTCGCGCAGCGCCGGGGCGGCCTGCATAGCGCGCGCGTGCTGCTGCACAGCATCGACTTCGCCGATGTCATTGCCTGCGGCCGCGCCGGAGATGTGGACGGCGAAGCGGCCATCCTGATCGACGCCGCTCGCTCCGTCGAACGGGGCGGCGCGCAACTTCTGGCGCTCTGTGCCAACACCGCGCATGTGCATGCCGCCGCGGTGGCAGGTGCGGTTTCGATCCCGCTGGTTCACATCGCGGACGAAGTCGCCAAGGAGGTGAGACGCTCGGAGATTTCGACCATCGGCGTGCTGTGCACGGGACGGACGCGGCAGGCCGGCATTTTCGATGATGCCCTGTCGCGGGCCGCCGGATGTTCGATTCTGATGCCGTCCGACAGCGAACAGGAGCGGCTCGACGCCGCGATCCTCAATACTGCGGCCGAAGGCGGCGTTTCGGATGAGACCCGCGCGCTTTCCGTGGACCTGGTGCGCAGCCTGCGGGCGCGCGGCGCGGCCGGCATCGTGCTCGGCTGCACCGAACTGCCGATCATGCTCGGAACGCGTCCGGCGGACGAATTGTATTTCGACACCACGCTCATTCACGCCAGAGCGCTCGTCGAGCTCGCGCTGGCGTAGAGCCTGGAAAGCGAAACGCACCCGCCACAAAAGCAAAAGCCCCGGCCTTGATTTAATCAAGACAGGGGCGGCTCTAGCGGAACGACTTTCGTCGCTCAGGCGACGCCGAGCTTCTTCTGCAGGCTGGTGGACGACGTCGTGTACTGGAAGGTCAGCTTCTTTTCCGGATAGACGTAGCGGTGCACTTTCTGCGCCGCCAGCGCGCCCTCGTGGAAGCCGCACAGGATCAGCTTCAGCTTGCCCGGATAGGTGTTGATGTCGCCGATCGCGAAGATGCCCTTTTCCGAGGTCTCGAAGCTTTCGGTCTCGACGTCGATCAGGTTGTTGGTGAGCTTCAGTCCCCAGTTCGCGACCGGGCCGAGCTTCATGGTCAGCCCGAAGAACGGCAGGATGGCATCGCAGGCGATCTCGAAATTCGAGCCGTCGTTGCGCTTGACGATCGCCTTCGACACTTGGCCGTCCTCGCCTTCGAGCGAGGTCACCTGGCCGAGCACGAAGTCGATCTTCCCCTCGCCGACCAGCGACATCATCTTGTTGACGCTGTCCGGGGCGGCGCGGAATTCCTGGCGGCGATGCAGCAGCGTCAGGTGGCTCGCGATCGGCGCCAGATTGAGCGTCCAGTCGAGCGCTGAATCGCCGCCGCCCGCGACCAGCAGCTTCTTGCCGCGGAACTGCTCCATCTGCCGCACGGCATAATAGACCGACTTCGCCTCATAGGCCTCGATGCCCGGGATCGGCGGACGCTTCGGCTGGAACGAACCGCCGCCAGCCGCGACGATCACCACCTTGCATTCGAACACCTTGCCGGCATCGGTGGTGACGCGGAACGCCGGGTCGCCGATCCGCTCGATGCTCTCCACCATCTCGCCGAAGTGGAATTGCGGACCGAACGGCTTGATCTGTTCCAGCAGCCCCTTGGTCAGCCCGTCGCCGGAGACCATCGGAATGCCGGGAATGTCGTAGATCGGCTTCTCGGGATAAAGCTCGGCGCACTGGCCGCCCGGCTTGTCGAGAATGTCGACGAGATGCGCCTTGATGTCGAGCAGGCCGAGCTCGAAGACCGCGAACAGCCCGCACGGCCCGGCGCCGATGATCAGCGCGTCGGTCTTGATGACATTGGTGTTGTCCAGCATGGCTTACCTGCCTTGGTAGCTTGGGGTGCGGACCAGCAATCCGTCGAGCGCGTCGCTCATCTTGATCTGACACGACAAGCGCGAGGTCGGACGCACGTCATAGGCATTGTCGAGCTGCTCGTCCTCTTCGAGAGAACGCTCGCCGGTCTTCTCCAGCCAGGCTTCGTCGACATAGACATGGCAGGTCGCGCAGGTGCAGGACCCGCCGCATTCGGCGACGATGCCGGACACCGAACCGCGCATCGCGGCTTCCATCACGGTTTCGCCGGGCTCGGCATCGACGTTGTGGACCGTGCCGTCGTGCTCAATGAATGTGATCTTCGGCATGTGACTTAAATATAAGGATGAAGGCGGGAAAGTTTGTATCCAAACTGATTTCCGGCGTCATCCCCGCACCGCGGCAAAGACGGCTTCCGGATCGGGCTTTCCCGCGAAGTGAACAATGGTGGCGCGGGCCCTCAGGCCTGGCGCTCGGGGGTGCGGACGATCAGGCCGTCCAGCTGCTCGGCGACCTTGATCTGGCACGACAGCCGCGAGTTCGATTTCACGTCAAAACCGAAATCCAGCATGTCCTCTTCCATCGGCGAGGGGGGACCTACGATTTCGGTCCATGCATCATCGATATAGACATGGCAGGTGGCGCAGGCGCAGGCACCGCCGCATTCCGCCTCAATGCCGGGAATCCCGTTCTTGATTGCGCTTTCCATTACCGTCGAGCCAATTTCAGCGTCGACGGTCCGGCTTTCGCCGCCGTGATCGATAAAGGTGATTTTGGCCATCTTGGGCTTGCAACTTCCGCTTTGAAGGGGAGCACCGGCCAGACGGCCGACGCGAGGCTATATAGCGGATCGGCCGGATTGCGCCAGCACCGATATTAGCGGCTCACGCGGCAATCCGAGGCCGTCTGGGTTGCGGAGAGAATGGTCACGGGACCGCCAACCACCGAGTTTTCGCTGCGAATATTGGCCTTGCCTTCTTCGCGAACGAACGGCGCGCGATAGGTGCATGTCAGGTCCTCACCGGCCCCCTTGAACGTGATCTCACCCTTGAACCCGCCGGCTTCGAAGGTGCGCAGCACCACGAGCTTGTCGCCGTCGATCAGCCATAGCCCTTCGCCGCCCGCTCGGGCCGAACCGGGCTGTCCGATCCGCGCCATCATCGGGATTGCGCGGCTGCGCGGACCGCGCGGCGTCTTCACGGTGCGGGTATTTTCGCCCGATATGACACCGTCGTCGTCTATCCTGAACTTCAGGTCCTGCGTCATCTGCGTATTGAATTCGCCCTCGCCCCGGCGGATCCGCATATTGTAGGTCGCACGGACCTGAATGCTGATGCCCTTCAGTTCCTCGAGCGTGATGGCGCCAGCCGGCATCGGCGCCAGAATCGCCGCGACAGCGAAAGCGCACCCGAAATGCCGCACTACTCGCAGAATTTCCTGCCGTTGAATGCGAAGCATTTCTGCCCGTCCCCGTCTTTTGCCATGGGTTGATTGTCAGTGACGGGCCGATCGGTGGCCTTCGGCCTTGCCTGATCCATGTCGATCATCGCCCAGCGGTAGCTCCCGCGCGACCGCACCAGCAGCCACGAGCGCCCGGTGCATTTGTCGACCAGCATCGGCGACGGCGGCTCGATCCTGGAGCGCGCCGGAATCAATTCAAAACACTGCGCAGCCACCGCTGGCTCGGCCGCGCCCCCCGATGACGCGAACAGCATCCCGACCACCGCGACAACACTCGCGCGCGTCATTCGCAGAAGCGCCGGTTGTTGAACGTGAAGCATTTGTTCCCTCCGGAAACCGGCCGTTCCGGGGCGGGAGCCGCCTGCTTGTTCGGATCGGCGACGCAGCCGCCCCTGGCCACGACCTGACCGGCAGGACAGACGATGCGCACACAATGATCGCCTTCCGCCCGTTCATCGGCGCGGCAGGTCAGCGGACAGATCCGCTTGTCGAATTTGCGGATGAGTGACAGCGTCTCCGGCGAAATTTCGCCGGGCCTTGCGATACGGACGGACGCGAACTTTGCGAATTTGTTCAGCGCTTCCTGGGCCGCCGCACCGAAATCGCCCGATATTGGGTCATTATAGCAGCCGACCCTCTTCAGTTCGAACTGAAGGGAGCGCGCGAGTTCCGCCCGCTCCAACGCAGCCGCCGACAACGCCGCGGACTGTGCGGCCGCGCTCGCCGCATCCTGCTCGGCCTTGAGCGCGGCAAACCGCCGTTCCGCTTCGGTGCGGAACTGGCTCCTCGGAAACTCGGTGACGAAACGGCTGAACTGTCCCGGATCGCGGGAATCTTTCACAAGATTCCAGACCACCTCATCGGCGGCCGGCCCCTGGACCACCGGCGGTGACAGCGTACCTGGCAGGGCCGCCTTCAGATAGATCGCTTCACGGGACAGCGATCCATAGACGAACGGCAACTGGCCCTTGCGCGTCGCTTCGATCACATCGTCACGGACGTTGCGAAACAGGAAATTAATCTCGAGTCCCGGCGTCTCGACATACTTGAGCAGCGAGGCCGTGAACGGGGAATTGCGCCCAATACCATCGGCCGCCGTCGTGCCCTCGCGGGCTGCGAATGCAATCAACACATTGCCGGTGGGCTCGACGGCCGCGAGGCCGCGCGACACCGAACGGGTGCGCACCGTTCGCTGCATCTTGGTGGCAAACGGATTGTTACGGCAGGCGTCCAGGATTACGAGGCCGAGACGCGAGGCATTCTCGACCAGCGGCGTCACTGTCTTGAGCGCGATCGCCTCATGGTCGACGTCAACGTCGGCTTTCAATTCAGCATCGACCGGGATGAGATAATTCTCTCCTCCGACCTCCATCCCGTGCCCGGCAAAAAACACGATCGCGATCTCGGAGCCGCGCGCCCGGCGCGCGAACTCCAGAAGGCCGCGCCGCATGCCGTCGAATGTGCCGTCGCGAACCTTCAGCACCTCGAAGCCGAGGCGTTCGAGGGCACCGCCGACGTCATTGGCGTCGTTGCCGGGATTTTCGAGCGGGGACACATTCTTGTAGTCGCCGTTGCCGATCACGAGCGCGATGCGCTTGGCCTCGGCAACACCGGCGAACAAGATCATTGCCAGGGCGGCCCCGGCAGCCGCCCAGGCGCATGCGTTGAAACAGCGACGGCGCATAGGATCCTGGCACCCTGAAGGATCGCAATAGCGCTAGATTATTGGTTCCGCCCAGGGTTGCAAACGGCGCACGCTGCGATCACGCCTGCCGGATCGCAATGCCAACAAAATTTGGCCGGTCCGCCCGCGCGTCCGGGCGTCCGAGCGTCCGGCCTCTGATGGCGCTTCGGCCTCAGGAATCAAGGAGGTCAAACGGGAGTCAGCAGTCCCGCGATGTCGGCGCGGGCCTCGCGAACCGCGATCCGCAGGTTATCCACACCCTCGGACTTGCCCGGCAGATCACCAATTGTTGCAGCATGTTCCACCTGCGCGGCGGCTTTCGCAACCGCGAAGGCGCCGATCCCGCTGGCGGACCCTTTCAGCGTATGCGCGGCGGCAGCCGCAACCGAAGCCGGCGCGGCTTCGATCCGCTCCATCAAAATCCCGATCTGCCGCTCGAAAAGCGCCAGAACTTCGCGTTCAAGCGCGCGGTCGCCCAGCGTCATGCGGGACAGATGAACAAGATCGATCGGGCGGTCCGCCGGCACAAGCGGGGGCGCAATAACGGAATCCAGCCCGGTCTGGGTCATTTCGATCATAAGCACGCCTCCCGAAGCTCTATTGGCTCCTATCGGGACAATTTGGCTCGCCATGGACCAAAGGGAGGTAAAAGATGGCCATAAAATTCGGTCCTTCAGGCGCGGATTCACAGGCTGGTTAACCGGTCGTAAGCGGGAATGTTCCTCGAATCTGTCCCGAAATCGCACACCCCGAACGCCCGCCGTTAACGATGATTAAGAAGGTCTTAAAGCGGGCAGTTTTAATCGGCCGGGCGAGCCGATAGGATAGCCATCGGCGGCTACTGTCTTCGGCAATTTTCTTCGACTTGGCGGCGGACCATCGGCTCTCGACCGGGGGGTTGGAAAATTGCCTGAACCGTACGCGCCTGTGAAATGTGCCTGTTGAGTCAGTGAGGCGGGGAACCGATGTCGAATAACCCGAAAAAGGTCGTGGATGCGACCGAAGCGGCGATGGCAGCGATTCAGGAGGCACTGAAAGTCCGAGACGCGGAAATGAACAAGCCAGGGGCCGCCGCGCGGTCCGCTGACGCTCCGCCGCCGCCTCCCCCGCCACCCGCACCGGCGAACGCCCGCGACGAGGCTCGCAAGCCCGTCCCCGAACTGCGGCCCCAGAGCCAGCGCCGTCCCGCACGCGATGCGGTTGCCGAACAGCTCGACGAGTTGAGCATCGCTCTCGACAACCCGAGCGACGTCCAGCCCGGGCGTCCCGCCAACGACGACTTGAAGTCGATCGGCCAGGTGCTTGCCTCCAGCCGGGTACCGTCGTCGAAGCCGCTGTTCCTGACCGCCGGCATCCTGTCGGCGGCCTGGATTGTGTTCGCGGTGATCCTGACGATTCCGTATCTGTCGCAGATCCAGCAGAACTTCGCGCCAACGCTGCTGGCGCTCCTCCTCACCTTCCTCGCGCCGGTCGGCTTCTTCTTCACCGTCGCCCACATGATCCAGCGCTCGCGCGAGATGCGTGCGCTCTCGCAATCCATGGCTGAGGTTGCGCTGCGGCTGTCCGAACCGGAGGGCCTCGCCAACGAATCGATCGTGACCGTCGGCCAGGCGATCCGCCGCGAGGTCGCCGCCATGGGCGATGGCGTGGAGCGCGCGCTGGCGCGCGCCGCCGAGCTCGAATCGCTGGTGCAGAACGAAGTGGCGGCGCTCGAGCGCGCCTATAACGACAACGAAGTGCGCATCCGCGGCCTGCTGGACGACCTCGCCGCGCAGCGCGACAGCCTGATCGGCCAGGCCGAACAGGTGCGCAACGCCCTCACCGGCGTGCATCTCGACCTCAACCAGGACATCACCGGGATCAGCGATCAGGTCGCGTCCGAGGTCGCCTCCGCCACCGACGGCATCACCCGCGATCTGCAGGAAAAGACCGCGCACATTACGGCGACGCTCAATCGCATCAGCGACGAGATGCTGGCACAGCTCGGCGAGCGCGCCGGCGAAATCCTCGAGCGTCTGCAGCAGACCGCTCAGGAAACCTCGCAGGCGGTCGAAGCCATCAGCCAGACGGCAGCCACCTCAATCGAAAACTCCGGCTTTGCGACCACGGCGGCGATCGATGGCGCGGCCGAGCGGCTGAACGCCAGCCTCGCCTTCAAGACCGAAAACATTGCCGAGGAATTCGACGTCCTGTCGCAGAATCTCATCGAGATGATGCAACTGCGTCTCGCCAATGTGACCAGCGACTTCTCACAGCGCTCGCTCACCATCACCGAACTGATGAGCGAGCGGTCGAACGAGATTTCGTCCGGACTGCTGCAGGTGTCCGCGCAGGCCGCCGAAAACCTTACCCAGGTGTCCGCGCAGGCCGCTGAAAACCTCACCCAGGTTTCCGCCCAGGTCTCCGAAAACCTCGCCCAGATCTCGGCACAGACCACCGAAAGCATCACGCAGCTTGCCGACCAGGTGACCGAGAGCATTGCGCTCCGCAGCGAGGAAGTGAATTCGACCCTGCGCGCCACCGGCGAATCGCTGGTCGTCGATCTCAGCCTGCGCGGCGGCGATGTCGTCTCCAAGCTCGAACAGACCGGCGCCACCATCACCGAAACCATCCTGTCGCGCAGCGACGAGGTGATGGAGACCTTCCGCTCATCCGCCGACACCATTGCCAACACGATCGGAACCCATGGCGACGCGCTCAAGGAAATGCTCGGCGCACGTCTGATTTCGTTCGAGGAGATGTTCACCCAGGGCGGCTCCGCGCTGGCCGAGCGGATCGCCAACGATTCGTCGAGCCTCGGCGGCCTGATCACGCGCCATCTCGGCGAATTCGACCGCACCGTGAAGCTGCACGGCACCGAGCTGGTTGAACGCCTCGGCGACCGTACGCAGGCCATCACCGACACCATGCGCGCCTGCATCGACAATTTCGATGCGCAGATCGGCGGCAAGACCGGAGAAATCACCGGCGCCCTCGACCAGCGGCTGGTGCGCTTCCAGGAGGCGCTCGACAACCGCAGCCAGAATCTCAACGACGCGCTTGGCGGCCGCGTGCTCGAAATCGCCAAGACGCTGGCCGAAGGCGGCAAGGAGGTCGTCACCGCCCTCGAAATGCGCATCGCTCAGGCCGCCGACACCATCGATTCCCGCGGCACCAAGCTGTCGGAAACCATCGCGGCCAAGGCCGAAAGCATCGACCAGGTGCTCGGCAGCCGCGCCATGGACATTGCCAATACCCTCGACGCCCGCATCGGGAAGTTCGAGGAATTGCTGGTCGGCCGCGCCGAAGCCGCAACCGAACAGCTTGAGAAGCGCGGGCTCGGCGTTGCCGAAGCGGTGGTGGAGAAAGCCACGCTGGCCACGCAGATGCTCGAGAGCACCGGCAACAACGCGATCAAGCTTCTCGCGGAGCATTCCGAGTCGACGGTGCAGTCGGTCGAGACCCGCGTGCGTCTTGCCGCGGAATTCCTGGCCGATCGCGCCGACAAGATGTCGGTCGAGGTGGAAAGCCGCACCAAGGCCGCCGGCGAGTCGCTGTCCGATCACGCCGACAAGGCCGCTTCGCAGGTCGAGGACCGCACCCGCGGCGCCACCGAGGCGATGATGGAGCGCGCCCTGCAGGCTGCCGTCCAGCTTGAGGACCGCACCCGCAGCGCGGCCGATCTCGTGATCGAGCGCACCGATCAGGTCGCCGCCCATATCGAGGGCCGCACCCGCAGCGCGACCGAGGAACTGACGTCGCTTGGCGAAAAGGTCGCCCAGCAGCTCGAAACCCGCAGCCGCGCCGCGACCGAAGACATGAGCATGCGTGCGGAAATCGCCGCCGCCCAGGTCGAAGGCCGCACCCGCGCGGCGACCGAAGATCTG
>JAEWHY010000001.1 GCA_023387555.1 Pseudomonadota bacterium | reverse complement strand
AAGGCGACGCGGCGCGGGCTCGCGTCGGCCAGGAGGCCTATGACCTCAACGTCCATCAATATTGCTGCGGCGGACTGAACTTCGGCTATTTCTACGCCCAGTCACCGATCATCGCCTACGATGGCGGCGAACACCCGTCCTACACGATGTACGACTTCACCCCGTCGACGGTGCCGGGCTGCCGCGCACCGTATTTCCGCCTGCCGGACGGCCGCTCGCTCTACGACTTGCTGGGACCGGATTATTCGCTGCTGCGCTTCGACGCTTCCGTGGATGTGGACGCTCTGGTGCAGGCGGCCGCTCACCGCGGCGTGCCGCTGGTCGTCGTCGATCTGCCTGCGGAAAGCGCCGGCGATCTCTATCCGCACAAGCTGGCCCTGATCCGGCCGGACCAGCACATTGCCTGGCGTGGCGACAGCGATCCGTCGGACCCGCTGGCACTGGTCGACCTCATCCGGGGCGCCGCCGTTGCCGCTGCGCGGCAAGCGGCATGACATGACGCGGCGCGCCGCAGCGCCCCTTGTGATACTGACGCGCCGACCAATGGCTGGAGCTTGCCAAGCTCCAGCCTTTTTGCTGGATTGGCCCAAGGCTTACGGAGGCGTTCGATGACCCCCTTCTTCGTGCAGATCAAATGTCACATGGGCAAGTCCTATGAGGTCGCCAATGCGCTTGCCGATGCCGAAATCGCCTCCGAGGTCTATTCGACCGCGGGTCATTACGACCTGCTCGTGAAGTTCTATGTCGACCCGTCCGTCGATATCGGCCATTTCGTGAACGAAAAGGTCCAGGTGATCCCGGGCATTCAAGACACGCTGACCATCATCACATTCAAGGCGTTCTGAACCTCAGGTCGCGGGCGGAACCGTATCGATCTCACGCTTGCCGAGCTGGCGTTCGCGGAACACCACCATCAGTCCGGCCACCGCGATAATGGACGCGCCGACGAGAATCATCGGCACCGGCACCTCGTCGAAAAACACGTAGCCGATCAAAAGCGCCCACAGCATCGTGGTGTAGCTGAACGGCGCGACCACCGATTGCGGCGCATTGCGGAAGCTCTCGGTGAGGAAGATGTGCGACAGGCCGCCGATCAGGCCGGTCGCGACCAGCGCCGCTAGCTGCAACGGCGGCGGCCAGGTCCAGCCGAAGGGAAGCGTGGTCAGGCCGGCCAGCGCGCAGAACAGCGAAAAATAGAACACAATGGATGACGTGGTTTCGGTTGCCGTCAACCGGCGTGTCTGGATCACGGCGCCCGCATTGATGACCGCACCGGCAAGGCCACAGATTGCGCCGATCGCCGTCGCGGTAGTGGCAAATCCCACATAGCGCGAGGGATCGAAATGCGGCCACAGCATCACCAATACGCCGATGAAGCCGAGCACCACCGCCGACCACCGATAGATCCGCACCCGCTCCTTCAAAAAGATCGCCGACAGCACCACGGTGGCGAGCGGTGAGACAAACGAAAAAGCGGTGGCATCGACCACCGGCAGCCGTGCAAGCGAGGCGAAATGCAGGAACATGCCGCCGACGCTGAACATGCCGCGGCCCATGTGACCGATCACGCGGCTGGTGCGGACCATCTGCATCAATTCGCCGCGAAACAGCACGAGCAGTGTGATCGGAACGGCTCCGAATGCCGCGCGGAAGAACACCACCTGCCCGACCGGAGCCGTTTCGCCCACAAAACGCACGAGCGCGGCCATCGCCGCAAACAACATCGACGAGATCAGCGTGAAGAGAATCGCCTTGTAGACATTCATGAAGTGGCAGACGGCGCCTCAAAAGGCGCACCCGGCAGGCAAGGATCAGCCTTGCTCTCCTGTCGCCGATACCGGCCGCGCACGCAAGATGGCATGCTGCATGCCGCCAATGCGGGCGGTTCACGTGCCGCCTTATTTGGCGGGGCGCTTTATTTGGCGGGGCGTTTGGGCCCCTGCACTGGCGGCAGCGACTTCAGATATTCCGCCATGGCCAGCCGGTCCTCCTTGGACAATTGGGAGGTGTTGCGGATTACCGGCGCCATGTTCGAACCCACCGAGTCACCCGTCGGCGTATGCCCGGTCTCCAGCAGGTATTCGATGTCGTCGACCTCCCAATCCTTCAGGGCCGCCTGGGTGATGTTGGGCACCCAGCCCTTGCCGTCGGGATTGGGGCCGCCGGCAAATTTCTGCCCTGCCACGATTCCACCCAGCAAATTGCGGGGCGAATGGCATTCGGCGCAATGCCCCGGCCCGTTCACGAGATAGGCACCGCGATTCCATCGCTCCGACTTGCTGGGGTCGGGCTGGAACGGCGCGTCGTCGAAGAACAGCATCTTCCAGCCGCCGAGCGGCCGGCGCAGGTTGAACGGGAACGGCACGTTGTGCGCCGGGGAGGCATCGGGCACTGCGGGCAGCGTTTTCATGAACGCGTAGAGGTCGCGGACGTCGGAGACCGGCATCAACCGGTACGAGGTGAAGGGAAAGGCCGGGAAGTAATGCGAGCCGTTCGGCGTCGTGCCCTTCAGCATCGCGTTGACGAATTGCTGCTCGGTCCATGCGCCGATACCCGCCTTCGGATCCTGCGAGATGTTCGGCGCGTAAAACGTCCCGAATGGCGAATGCAGCGGGTGGCCACCGCCGAGCTTGAGCCTGTCGTCCTGACCCGGCGTCGCATGGCACGAGGCGCAGCCGCCCGCATAGAACATCGCCTTGCCGTTTTCGAGGTTGGGCGTATGAGCGCCGAGCGCACTCGCCGGCACCGTTGCCGGAATAGTGACGAACCAGAACACCGCGAGGCCGATGAGGCCTGCGACAATCGCGAGCAGAACAAGCTTGCGGACCATGGACACTCCCTGCCTCCGCACTCGATGTTATGCGTCCTGGCAGCCTCAGAAAAGCCGAAGGGCGGCTCATCCCGCGGATGGCCGCCCTGCGTATCCGCGCTTTCGCCTCGTCAGTTCTTGACCCGATAGGTCTCATGGCAGGCGCCGCACTGCTTGCCCGCCGCACTGAACGCAGCCTTGAAGCTGTCGAGATCCTTGACCGAAGCCTGGGCGGCCTTGGCATCGGCGCCCCACTTCGCCATCGCGGCCTGGAAGCCGGCCCGGTCTTCCCAGATCTTCGGGCTTGCGGTGGTCTCGCCGCCGGTCTTGGCATCGTCCGGGAACAGCCCGGGCATCTTCTGCGCCGCATTCGCGTAGACCACGAAGACTTCAACGGCCTTGGCGTTGTCATAGGGCGCAGAACCGCGTGCCATTGCAGCGCCGCTCTTCGCCGCTGCGCCGACGCCCTTCATGATCTCCTTGCGCTCGGCAATGGCCTTGGATTGGGCAATGACGGCGCTGGCACTCAGGGCAACAGCAAGGGCGGCGCAGACAGCGGTGCGTATCATCATGGGAATCCCCCAGTTTTCTGAAAGAAGAATCGCGAGCAGGCGACGGGTAAACCCGGAGCAGCAGATTGTTATTCCTAAAAAGTGACGCGATCGCCATTCCTATCGCCAATCAAAAGGGATCACGAAACCGTGATCCCTTTTGTACGCTGTCTCAATGGCACGATCAGGCTTTCGCGTCCGTCTGTAACGGGGCCGCGGCGGACTGCGACTTTCGCCTTGCGAAACGATCCTCGATCCATCGCACCATCACGTAGAACGCGGGCGTGAACAGCAGACCGAAAATCGTGACGCCGATCATGCCGGACACCACCGCGACGCCAAGAGCCCGACGCAACTCGGCGCCCGCGCCTTCTGCAATCGCAAGCGGGACCACACCCAATGTGAAGGCCAGCGACGTCATCAGGATCGGACGCAGCCGCAGTTCTGCGGCCTCCTCCGCGGCGCGCCAACGGTCACGGCCCTGATCCTCGAGCTGTTTGGCAAACTCCACGATCAGGATCGCGTTCTTCGCCGCGAGTCCAATCAACACGATGAAGCCGACCTGGGTCAGGATGTTGTTGTCCTGCCCGACCCACACGACGCCCGTGATCGACGCGATGAGACACATCGGGACGATCATGATCACCGCCAGCGGCAGGGTGAGACTTTCATACTGCGCGGCAAGGACGAGGAACACGAACACGACGGCAAGCAGGAAGGCAAACATCGCGGTATCGCCGGCGCGGATCTGCTGGAACGCGAGCGTCGTCCATTCGTAGGCGAACCCGGCGGGCAGCACCTCCGCAGCAAGCTTCTCCATGATCTGGATCGCCTGGCCCTGCGAGAAACCGGGAGCCGATGCGCCATCGAGTTCAGCCGCCGGATAAAGGTTGTAGCGCGGCACACGGTAAGGTCCGGTAATGTCGCGGATCGTCGTGAAGGCGCCGATCGGCACGGTGTCACCGTCCGCGTTCCGGACCCGCAAATTCAGGATGTCCCGCGGCTCCAGCCGATACGGCGCGGCCGCCTGTGCCTGAACGCGGAAGGTCCGGCCGAACAGGTTGAAGTCGTTCACGTAGAGCGAGCCGATATTGACCTGCAGCGCGGCGAACACGTCCGGCAGCTGGATGCCGAGCAGTTGCGCCTTGGTGCGGTCGATGTCGAGATAGAGCTGCGGTGTCGACACTTCGAACAGCGAGAACACCTGCATCAGGCCGGGCGTGGTCGCGGCGCGTCCCATCATTGCCCCGACAGCCTCCTGCAAGGCCTGCGGTCCGCGTCCATCGCGATCTTCCACCATCATCCGGAAGCCACCGGCGTTGCCGATGCCCTGAACCGGCGGCGGCTGGACGACGAGCATCAGGGCTTCCTGGATCGCGGCATATCTGCCGAACAGGGTGCGCTGGATCGCGTCGACCGATTGTGCCGGATCCTTGGCCCGCTTGTCGAACGAATCGAGGATCAGGAAGATCGCGCCGGCGTTCGGTGCGTTGGTGAAAGTTGCGCCGGAAAAGCCGACGATATTGATGGCGTTGAGGACGCCGGGCGTCTCCAGCGCCATCTCCGTCGCCCGTTTCATCACCTTGTCGGTGCGCTCCAGCGAGGCGCCGGGCGGCAATTGCGCGACGACGATCAGGTAGCCGCGGTCCTGTGACGGAATGAAGCCTTGCGGCGCCTTCCGGAATTCGTTCAGCCCGACGCCGATGATGATCGCATAGATCACGAGCATCAGCCCGGTCAGACGCACGGTGCGGCCGGCGAGCCAGCCGTAACGCGCCGACAGCCAGTCGAAACCGCGGTTGAAGATGCGGAAGAAGATATTGAACGGCTTCTGCCACCACCGCTCCCGATGCTGCTCCTTGTGCGGCTTCAGCAGCAGAGCGCACATGGCCGGCGACAGGGTCAGCGACACGATCAGCGAGATCGCGGTGGCGCTCGCGATGGTCAGAGCGAACTGCCG
>JAEWHY010000569.1 GCA_023387555.1 Pseudomonadota bacterium | reverse complement strand
GTGGTGGCGATTGCCGACAGCGAGGAGATCGCGGTCGCCAATGCACTGGGTTATCTGCGATCGCGGTTCGGCTGGACCAGCGACAGCGAGCCGCGCTCGGCCGTGCTGAGCCATTTCGCGCCGGTCGCAAAGGCGGTGTTCCTGAGTTCCGCGCCGCCCGAGGCGGAGGCCGATGAGGCGGATGTCATCGGCGTGCTGGAAGCGTTCGAGACGTGGTATGCCGAAACCCATGGCAGCGCGTTCTGGGAGCTGTTCGAGCATTACATTCCGGAGACTCCCGTTGTCGACTTCTGACCGCGAGTTTGCGACCGACTTCGAGGAATGGCTGGTGAAGGAATTCGCTAGGACCGGCGAATTCACCGCGCTCGCGGTTCTGGTCGATATCGCCGAGACCAAGGTGACGCCGCTGTGCTCGACTTATTTCAACGTGATCGGCGACGAAGTGGCCTGGAACGACATCGTGACGATGTTCGCTGGCTCCGGGATGGACTGGCATGGCGCATCGTTTTTTCCGACCGTTGGGCCGAATGGCGGCCCGCTGGACAACCCGACCGCGCGAACGAGGCTGCGTCAGCTTGAAGCCAAGCTCGATGTGGACCGGCTGTTTCTGAACGAGGGGCATTTCTTCGACAAATGGGGTCGGAGCATGCGCATCGACGAGGTCACACAGTGACGGCCGGGAGCCAGAGGCTTTTGATCGTCATGCTGAATACCGATCCGCGCAATGTCGAGGAGCTTGGCGCGCCGTTCTATCATGCGGCGGTCGCGGCGGCGATGGATTACCGGGTCGATGTGGTGTGTACGGCGGCGGCCGGGAAGCTGATGATGAAGGGCGTCGCCGAAGGCATCCACATCAAGCCGGGCCATCCCAAGACGGTCTATGACTGGATCAAGGAAGCGCATGATCAGGGCGCGAAGCTGTGGGCGTGCCCGGCCAATCTCGAGCTTTACGACATATCCGAGGCCGATCTCATTCCGGAATGCAGCGGAATGATGGGGGCGGCGGCCATGATGCAGGACATCATGGACGGCGAATGCCGCGTCCTCACCTATTGAAAGCCGGCGCGATGGTTGTCGTCGAAGGACACGATTTTCCCGATCAGCTCTACTACGACATCGAGAACCAGATCTGGTACGAGCCGCTTGCGGACGGAATGGTGCGCGCAGGCTTTACGGCCTGGGCGACGACCCTGATGGGCGATGTGCTGGTCTTCACGCCGAAGCGCATCGGCAAGGACTTCGAGAGGGACAAATCCTTCGCGGTGGTCGAGGGCGGCAAATGGGTCGGCGCGGCGCGCGCGGCCTTCGAAGGTGTCGTGATCGCGCACAATGAACAATTGGTGCGCAAGCCGGAACTTCTGAGCCAGGACGCATATGGCGATGGCTGGATGCTGATCGTGAAGCCGTTCGCGGAGGACTGGCAGAGCGGTCTGGCGACGGGCGCCGACCTGAGGCCACGGCTGGAAGCGTGGCTGGAGGCGGGTTCGTACAAGGACAGAGACGGTTGAGCGTGCGACGGCCGCCATGCAAGCGACGCGAACCTCAAGGTCTTGCCGTGGAGCGTGCTAACAGCGAACCGATGGTCTATGCCCGCGAGAAAAGGACGTATGTCGCGGTATTACCATTTTTGCGAACATCATCGATCGTGCCGTCACCCCTGAAACCATGACGGTCGAAGAGCGAGAAGATTTCGACAGCGTCGCCATTATCTCTGAATTCGCACAAGACGCCGCGCAAGGCACTGGAAGTCAGGTCAAGTCCGCGAATGACCTGAAGCTCTGACCCGTCCACATCGATCTTGACGTAATTAGGCGGTGGAACCTTCATGATTTGGCAGAGGTCGGATGCGGTGAATGCCATGATCTTCCGATCAGCGCCTGACGTGACGTCGATTTGGTGGTGAGGCATGCCCGCACCTTCGTGCGCGATCCGAAGAGGGACCAGACCGGTGGTTTCATACAGCGCAACATTCAGCGCGGTCACCAGGGAGGACAACCGGTTCAGCTGGGCGTTCCGTTGCAGCAAATCGAAAGAACGGGTCTCCGGCTCGATCGCTACGACGTTCAGCCCTCGCATTGCCGCGTACATCGAATAAACGCCGACATTGGAGCCAACGTCCCAAAAAGTTGAGCCTGCCGGGAAGCCATCGATCCAGCTGATCTGGCGCGGCTTGCCCTCGAGCGCGCGCTTCAGCAGTCTTTGGTTATGCACATGGTAATAAGCCCCGGTCTTCCCGCGGAAGACGAGTCTTTGGTCCAAAATCTCCATGATGCGGATGTCGATATCTCTTCGCCTTTTTTCCGGGAGGAAAAAAGTCGTCGCCCCCACGCATTTCGCGATGAGGGCGTGCACTGAATTACCCAGATACATCCGTGGGCTACGTCGGGAAGTCTGCATTGCCGCAGGGTAACTGACGCCTCCTGCCCAAGTCAAACATCCGAGGATTTCCCGCTGCCAAGAGCCCACCAACAGTACTCATTCTTTTGTGCGTCGCCCCTATCGCCTTGCGCAAAGTCTTAACCAACTGCGGCGCGAATCAACGCATCTATTCGAACCGCGAGAAAACATCCGATGGCTGCATTGGCGCTGCGCGCGCGGCCTTCGAAGGTGTCGTGATCGCGCACAATGAGCGGTTGGTGCGTAAGCCGGAACTTTTGAGCCAGGACTCGTATGGCGATGGCTGGATGCGTGGCTGGAGGCGGGTTCGTACAGGGACAGGGACGGTAAGACCGGCGTCATCCAAGCAGATGGCCACACCGAACTCCCTTCAGGCCCGATCCCTGAGCCGTCGGTCCGGCTCCCTCGCTACGCGGCGCTTTTTTTGGTACGAGCCCGTCGCACTATGGCCACCGAACCGGGCCATGCCAGCGCAGACCCGAACGTTATGTTAAAATAAGGCACGATGACTGATCAGCGGAAAAATCCGGACCTGTCACAAGCCAGGCGATTGTCCATTGCACCCATGATGGACTGGACCGATCGGCATTGCCGGTCTTTCCACCGTCTGCTGACGCGTCGCGCGCTGCTTTATACCGAGATGATCACGACCGGCGCGGTGCTGCATGGCGATCGGAGGCGGCTGTTGCGGTTCGATGCCTGCGAGCATCCGGTGGCGCTGCAACTCGGCGGTTCGGACCCGCGCGAACTCGCCGAGAGCGCGCGCATTGCGCAGGATTTCGGCTACGACGAGATCAATCTCAATGTCGGCTGTCCGTCCGACCGGGTGCAGGACGGCCGCTTCGGCGCGTGCCTGATGGCGGAGCCGCAACTCGTGGGCGCCTGTGTCGCGGCGATGAAGCAGGACGTGAGCATTCCCGTCACCGTCAAGTGCCGCATCGGTATCGACGACCAGGACCCGGAACCAGCGCTCGACGCGCTCACCGAAGCCGTGAGGGCCGCGGGCGTGGACGCGCTGATCGTGCATGCCCGCAAGGCCTGGCTGCAGGGGCTGTCGCCGCGCGAGAACCGCGATATCCCGCCGCTCGATTATGATCGCGTCTACCGCCTGAAAGCGGCGCATCCCGATCTGCATATTTCGATCAACGGCGGCGTCGGATCGATCGAGGCGGCGCGCGATCACCTCGCTCACGTCGATGGCGTAATGATTGGGCGCGCGGCCTATCAGGAGCCATGGCGGCTGCTCGCAGCCGATGCGGCCTTGTTCGGCGAGGAGGCCACCGTCTCCGATGCCAAGGCGGCCCTGGAAGCCTATTTCCCTTATGTCGAGCGCGAACTAGCGGCCGGCACCCGGCTGCACGCGATGACGCGGCATGTGCTCGGGCTGTTCCGCAGCGTGCCCGGCGCCCGCGCGTTCCGGCGGCACATCGCGGTTCATGCCGTCAAACCCGACGCCGGCATAGCTGTCCTGCGCGACGCGCTCGCACTGGTGGTGGACACGCCCGTCCCGATACAGCAAACCGCAGCAGCCTGACGCCGGCCCGGCTTCCTCGCGCCCGGCATTTCCACCGGAGCTCTCGATGTTCGGTATTCCCGCCAGCGAGATCGCCTTGCTTGCGCTCGCGATCGTCATCGGCGGGGTCCTGACCGGACTTCTCGCCGGTCTGTTCGGCGTCGGCGGCGGCGCCATCATCGTGCCGATTCTCTACGAGATCTTCCGCATTGTCGGCATCTCGGAAGACATCCGCGTGCAGCTTTGCGTCGGCACCTCGCTCGCGATCATCATCCCGACATCGATCCGCTCCTATCTCGCGCATCGCGCCCGCGGAACGCTGCCGGTCGGCATCCTGAAGGTCTGGATGCTTCCGATCACGGCCGGAGTGATTGTTGGCGGCGTCATCGCGGCCGTGGCGCCGGCCGCCGTGTTCAAGAGCTTTTTCGCGATGATGGCCTTTCTGCTCGGGGCCAAATTCCTGTTCGCGAAGGATCGCTGGCGCCTTGGCGATACGCTGCCGGGCCGGGCGATGATGCGGCTCTATGGTCTGGGCATTGGCTTCTATTCGGCGATGATGGGGGTCGGCGGCGGCGCGGTGTCGACGCTGGTGCTCAGCCTCTACGGAACCCAGATCCACGCGGCGGTAGGGATTTCGGCGGGCGTCGGGGTCATCATCTCGGTGGTCGGCACGGTCGGCTTCATCATCGCCGGCCTGCCGTATCAGGCGCTGATGCCGCCGTTTTCGGTGGGCTATGTCTCGCTTCTGGGTGTCGCGCTGATGGCGCCGGTCAGTGCGCTGGCCGCTCCCTATGGGGCGCGCATCGCCCATGCGCTGCCACGCCGGTCGCTGGAACTCGCTTTCGGCATATTTCTCTGGATTATCTCAGCGCGGTTTGTGCTGAGCCTGCTACCCTAGATTTTGATGACCGAGACGCAGCCGATCGAGCGGACGGATCACGATTCCGGCTACGGCCGCTGGACCCTGTTCCGGCGCCGACCGTCCGCTGCGCTCGCGCCCTATGTCCATGAAATGCAGGGTTATTTCGAGGAGGGAGGCGAGGCGGTCGTGCGCCGGGAAACACCGTCCGGCGTGGTGCCGCTGATCCTGGTTTTCGGTCCGGGCTTCACGCTGTGGGATCGCGCGCAGGGCCGATGGCGGCCGCTCGCCCGCAGCTTCGTTGCCGGGCTTCACCGGCATGCTTCGCTGGTCGGCTCGCAGGGGCGGGCGCTCTGCATGCAGGTCGATTTCACCCCATGGGGTGCGCGCCGCTTTCTGCGCACCGACATGGGCGCGCTTGCGGATTGCGTGGTTGATCTGAGTGACGTCACGGGCGCGTTCGCGGACCGGCTCGAAGCGCGGCTGGCCGAAACCGGCGACTGGGCGGCGCGCTTCGACGTTGTCGAAGACGCGATCCTGCGCCGCATCGGTGAGGGCGCGGACGATACGCTGGTGACCGAAGCCTGGCGGCGCCTCGCATCCGCGCAGGGTGATATCCCGATTGGCGAGCTGGCGCGCCAGCTTGATTGCAGCCGCAAGCACCTTTCGACCCTGTTCCGCCGTCATATCGGGCTGCCGCCGAAGACCATGGCCCGCATCTTCCGCTTCGAGCGCGCCATGCAGGGACTTGCGGGCGGACGCTACGCAACGCTAGCCGCGCTCGCGTCTGATTGCGGCTATGCCGATCAGGCCCACTTCAACCGCGACTTCTCAGCCTTTGCCGGCGATACGCCGGCCAACCTGAAGGCGCAGATCCTGCCAGATGGCACCGGCGTCATGGCGACCGGCTGGTAACAAACGTTCAAGACACGGCGGTCCGATTCCCCTAATCGTTGCGTGAGGAGACAGCCATGAATCCGAGCCGCGGCAGCGCCGTCATTCCATGCCTGACCTATCGCGATGCGCCGCGCATGCTGCAATGGCTGTGCGATGCGTTCGGCTTCGAGCGTCGCGCGGTCTACGACGATCCGTCCGGCGGTATTGCCCATGCCGAGCTGACCCTGGGCAACGGCATGATCATGCTGGGCTCGGAGCAGCGCGAGGGCGCCTTCGCCGCCTTGCAGGCGACACCCGCGCGCCTGAAAGGAACGACGCAGAGCCCCTATCTCGTGGTGCCGGATGCCGACGCGGTGCATGCGCGCGTCGTCGCGCTGGGCGGCGAGATCGTCATCCCGATCGAGGACAAGCCGTATGGCGGCCGCGCTTTCTCATGCCGCGATCCGGAGGGG
>JAEWHY010000483.1 GCA_023387555.1 Pseudomonadota bacterium | reverse complement strand
GTCATGTTGTTCGAAGAGGGCACCACCGCCGCCGGCGTGTTCACCCGGTCGAAGTGCCCCTCTGCCCCGGTCGATTTCTGCCGCCAGAACCTCCCCGGCGGCCGGGCGCGCATGCTGGTGGTCAATTCCGGCAATGCCAATGCCTTCACCGGCAGGAAGGGGCGCGAGGCCACGGCGATGACGGCCGAGGCCGCCGCCAGGGCCAGGAACTGCGAGATCGACGAAATCTATCTCGCCTCGACCGGGGTGATCGGCGAGCCGCTCGACGCCAGCCGCTTCAGCCACCTGCTTGCCGGAATGGCGAAGGAAGCGGAGCCGGGCCGCTGGACCGAAGCCGGCAAGGCGATCATGACCACCGACACCTACCCCAAGGTGGCCACCGCGACGGTCGATCTCGACGGCGTCGAGGTCACCATCAACGGCATCGCCAAGGGCGCCGGCATGATCGCGCCGGACATGGCGACGATGCTCTCCTTCGTCGCCACGGACGCGCCGATCGCCGCGCCCGTGCTTCAGGATCTGCTGTCCAAGGGCGTCGACACGACGTTCAACGCGGTGACGGTGGACAGCGACACCTCGACCAGCGACACGCTGATGCTGTTTGCCACCGGCGCGGCCCGAAAGCGCGGCGCCAGGCCGGTGACCGAAGCCAGCGATCCGCGGCTCGGCGACTTCCGCCGGGCGCTGGACCGCGTCCTGAAGAACCTCGCTTTGCAGGTCGTGCGCGACGGCGAAGGTGCCCGCAAGCAGGTGGAGATCACCGTGACCGGAGCGAAGTCGGCAGGCTCGGCCAAGCGCATCGCGCTGTCGATCGCCAACTCGCCGCTGGTCAAGACCGCGATTGCCGGCGAGGACGCCAATTGGGGCCGCATCGTCATGGCCGTCGGCAAGGCCGGCGAGCCGGCCGAGCGCGACCGGCTCGCCATCTGGTTCGGCGACATCCGCGTTGCCGACCAGGGCGAACGCGACCCGGCCTATTCGGAGGCGGCGACCTCGGCCTACATGAAGCGCGACGAGATCGTCATCCGCGTCGACATCGGGCTCGGCCGCGGCAAGGCGACGGTCTGGACCTGCGATCTCACCAAGGAGTACGTCGCCATAAACGGCGACTACCGGAGCTGATGTCGTTCACCGCCGATGCGGACGCCGGGCCGAGGCTCCCAGAGGTACGCCGCTTCGAAGCGGCCGGCTTCCGCGCCTGGCCGGCAGCGGCCGTCGCCTATGACGGCACCTGGCTGATCAGGCTGACCGCCGGCCATCCGGCCAAGCGTCTGAACTCGGTCAACCCGCTGGACCCGGGGGATACCGGCCATCTCGGTCCGCGCATCGCGCGGGCGCAGCGCCGCTTCGACGCCTATGGCCGGCCCATCACCTTCCGCATGTCGCCGCTCTCCGGCCCGGCGCTGAGCACCCATCTGGATGCCGAGGGCTGGAGCCGTTTCGGCGAGTCCCTCGTCATGCGCCTCGACCTCGCGACGGCGGCGCTCGATCGCGCGGTCGCCCGCATCCCGCTCAAGGACATCGGCCGCTTCACCGCCGCCGCCATGCGCATTCGCGGCCTGGAGCCCGCGGGGCGCGCCGGCCTCTCGGAGGTCATCGGCTCCATCCAGCCGACGACCGGCCTGTTCGTGCTGGAGGAGGGAGGCGAGCCTCTGGCGACGCTGATCTGCGTCCACGACGGTGACCTCGCGGGCCTGTTCGAACTGGCCACCGACCCGGCTGCCCGCGGCCGCGGCCATGGCCGCAGCCTGGTTCTCTCGGCGCTGAAATGGGCGAAGCTTGGAGGGGCGCGCACGGCCTGGCTGCAGGTCGAGGCCGACAATGCCATGGCGCGGCAGCTCTATGAGAGCATCGGCTTCCGCGACGTCTACGCCTATCATTATCGCCGTCCGGCGGGCGAGCCATGAGCGCGCGCCGCCTGCTGCTGGTCGCGGCCTGCGCGCTGGTCGACGCCGATGGCCGCGTGCTCATCGCCCAGCGTCCGCCCGGCAAGCCGATGGCTGGGCTGTGGGAGTTCCCCGGAGGCAAGATCGAGCCCGGCGAGACGCCCGAGGAAACGCTGGTGCGCGAACTGCGCGAGGAACTCGGCATCGAAACCAAGACCGCATGCCTGGCGCCGCTGACCTTTGCCAGCCACGCCTACGAGGATTTCCACCTGCTGATGCCGCTGTTCGTCTGCCGCCGGTTCTGGGGCATTCCCCAGCCGAAGGAGGGTCAGGTGCTGAAATGGGTCCGGCCCGCGGCGATGCGCGACTACCCGATGCCGCCCGCCGACGAACCGCTAATCCCGATTCTCATCGATCTTCTGTGAGGCGTTAAGCAATCGTTTAGCCAGTCATGAAAGATTGTGGCGCCGCCGGGGCAATTGCGGAGCCTTCGATGACGCCCGAAGAAGACTGGCACCGGATCCGAAGCGACAGGCTGCCCACGGCAAGCTTTCGCGTCAGCGCCATCCGCGTGGCGCTGCTGTTCGGCTCGGCAGCCATCGCCTTGACCCTCATCCTGGTGCCGCTGGTTGAGAATCAGAGCCGCAACGTCGCCGTGTTCAACGGTCTGGACGAGATGTCCACCGGCTCGGTGACGCGCGACCGGCAGTACACGATCCGCCGCAGCGTGCTTCAGCCTTCCGCAGACTCGGTCTGCATCATCGACAGCGACGGAACCCGCCGCGGCGATTGCTAGAGCAATTCCAGGAGAACTGGCCACCGGTTCTCCGTCCGGAATTGCGTAACGACAAAGGTTAGATCGGTGACGCGCTTCGAAGGAAGCGGAACCGATCTAGCGTAAAGCTTGCAACGCCCCATTCATCACCGCTTAAGGGTGACGCGTTAAGGAATATTAACAGGCTGACCGTACGGTGCCTGCAAAGGATGGTGACCCATGGTTGGAACGCTCAGGCGATTTTTGCGGGACAGGTCCGCTGCGACCGCTGTCGAATACGGTCTCATCGTCGCAGTCCTGTCGCTGGTGGTTGTCGGCGGTATCGGCCGGGCGGCCAATGCCATCGAATACATGTGGGGCGATAACAACAGCAGGCTTCAGCAGGCCATCCAGACCGGCCCTTGAGACATCACTCGCTTCCGCTGCCCGGAGGTTCGGTACCCCCGGTCGGCATCTCGGCGTCCTTCAGGGCCTGCTCAAGCGACATCTTCGCACTGCCCCGCGCCAGCGCCCTGGGCTGCGAGGCGTCCGGCGCCCAGCCGGACAGCCAGATCGTGGAGAAGGTGGCCCGCACGCGGCCATCCGGGTCTGAGAACCGCTCGGCATAGATTTCCGCCGCCCGCGAAAACAGGCCGCGCGTGCCCGGACGGCGGGAGCGGTCGGCAAGCATGCTGGTCGCACCCATGGCGCGCAGGTCGGCCATCAGTCCGAACATCGTATCGTAGCGCACCGCCACCGTCTCCACATCCGCCACTGGCAGTGCGAAGCCCGCGCGCTGCAGGAGCGCCCCGGCGTCGCGAACGTCGGTGAACGGTATGACAC
>JAEWHY010000363.1 GCA_023387555.1 Pseudomonadota bacterium | reverse complement strand
GCCTTCGCCCGACCGCATCGCGCCGTTCTGTCCGCATTTCGGGGTCTGCGGCGGCTGCGCCATCCAGCATTGGGCGGAGCCGCCCTATCGCGCGTGGAAACGCAACCTGGTGGTCGAGGCGCTGCAGCAGGCCGGCATCGACGCCCCGGTCGGCGAGCTAATCGACGCCCATGGCGAGGGCCGCCGCCGCGCGGTGCTGCATGCGCGGCAGGGCACGAAGGAGATCGTCGAGGTCGGCTTCTCGGCGTTGCGCGCGCATACCCTCGAGCCGATCGACCGCTGCCCGGTGCTGGCGCCCGGCATGGCCGGTGCGATCGAAGCCGCCTGGGCGATTGCCGAGGTGCTCGAACCGCTGAAGAAGCCGCTGGACATCCATGTGACGGCAACGCTGAACGGCCTCGACATCGATGTGCGCGGCTCCGGCCCGCTCGATCAGGCCCATGCGCTGGCGCTGACGCGGGTCGCCGCTGCGGGGCGGATCGCGCGGATCACCCGGCACGGCCAGATGGTGGCGCTGATTGCCCCGCCGGTGGTGCAGATGGGCAAGGCGCAGGTGACGCTGCCGCCCGGCCCGTTCCTGCAGGCGACCGCGCTTGGCGAAGAAACGCTGGCGCGGCTCGTCACGGACAGCATCGGCAAGGTGAAGACCGCGCTCGACCTGTTCTGCGGCATAGGCCCCTTCGCGCTCCGCCTCGCCGAGCGCGCGCGGGTTACCGCGATCGACAGCGACCAGTTGGCGATCGATGCGTTGTCACGCGCTGCGCAGGCGACGTCCGGACTGAAACAGGTGACCGCGCTCAGGCGCGATCTGTTCCGGCTGCCGATGGCGGCGATGGACCTCGCGCCTTTCGACGCCATCGTGTTCGATCCGCCGCGGCAGGGCGCCGAGGCGCAGGCGCGCGAGATCGCAAGGAGCAAGGCGAAGATCGTGGTCGCGGTGTCCTGCAATGCCGCGACCTTCGCGCGCGATGCCGCGATCCTGATTGCGGGCGGCTACAGGCTCACCCGCGTCACGCCGGTCGATCAGTTCAAATATACCGCGCATGTGGAGATCGTCGCGCAGTTCGCGCGGTAGCAGGAACGTGCGTGACGGCCCCGCGACCCCGGCCACCACGCGGCCAAATTGTCGCACAACCCAAGGCTGTAACGCCTGCCGATCTTCGCTATGATCGGGCGGGGAGGCTGCATGCGTGGAGAACGGGACCGAAAGCGTAAGAATTGCGCCTGACTTTTCCTTTGCGGAAACACCGGGCGGTGATCGGATCGGGTTTACGCGTTCGGAAAAGCGGGTGCTTGCGGCGCTCGCACAGCGTCCGAACCGCACGCTTACCCGCGACCAGCTCCTGGAAGCGGTCGCAGGCACCGAAGCCGACGCTCTCGAGCGGAATATCGATTTCCTGATCAACCGGCTGCGCCGCAAGCTCTCCGACAACGCGCGCGATCCGCGCTTCATCGCGACACGCTATGGCGAAGGCTATGTCTGGATTGGCCGCACGTCCGGCGTCGCAGCAAACTATGCCGACGCCTACCTCGTGGTGGGCCCCTTCAGGGGAATCGACAATCTGGGCTGCCACCGCGCAGCCGCAGAGAACTTCGCATCGCATCTTCACGGAACACTCCGATCCGAACTGCCGCCGGAGCACCGGGTTATGCTGGCGCCGGACTGCCCGCCGGCAGCCGATTTCTCCGACGCCATGCCAACATTTTCGGTCGAGCTGTCATTCTTCGAGGAATGCGGTGCCGTCCACTGCATCGTCACGGCGCGGCAATTCCGCTCGGGACGAATGCTGGCGGTGCAGCGTGTCGCGGTGCCAAAGGATCAGCCCGCTGAGGCGGTGCGCTCAGCCAGCAAAGTAGCGAAACTGCTTCTCGCCGAAACCTGGAGGGCGCTGGCCACGCAAACCGCGGACGGGGTGCCGCTGCCGGTCCTCATGCATTCGGCCTCGACCCGTCCGGAACATGAACCCGGAGCGCCGACCGACAGTGACCAGCAGCTTCAAAAGCTGCTGGCGCTGCATGAAACCCGCACCATGGCCGCCTGGAAGGAGAACGAGGCCCGGCTGAGACGGCTCTTGGTGGAAAGTCCGGACGATGCGGTCCTCAAGATCATGTGTGCGACGCAGATCCACTCGAAATACATCATGTTCGGACACACCCTGTTTCACAGCGGCATCGATGACCGGATCAGGGACGAGGACGACATCGAAGCGCTCACCCTTGAAGCGCTGCCGCAGATCCAGTCGCAGCCGGAATATGCCCTCATGGCGGCCAAGCTGCTGCACTTCCTGCAGCGCGGCTATTTTGACGTTGCGCGCGAATTGTCTGAACAAGCCTATGCTTCCAGCGTTTCGGCCGCAGGATCGCTGACACTGATCGGCCAATTCCGGGCGTTTGCCGGCGAAACCGAGGCGGCGCTTCGGTGCATCGATCAGGCGCTGAACCTCGTGACGCCTGGATCGAAGGCGCATTTCTACACCCTCACCGTCAAGCTTCAGACGCTGCGCGCGATATCGGATTTCGAACGCCTCAACGAGACCAAGAAGCAGCTCTACCGCATGTCGAGGGTGCTTATGGTCCTGTACGAGCCGCTGTTTGCGAATCCCGACGAGCTTTCACTGAGGGCGAAGGCGGTGACCATGGCGCTTTCCCGCAGACGGGCGGCCGCTCTGTTGCAATGGACAAACTATGTATCAGCTCGGCTTTTCCACGATCCGGCGCACCGGGCGAACGATATCCTTGCATTGTTGACGCTGATCGTCCGACGCTTCGGCAAGGCTGCCGTTCCCGACGAGATCAAGGCGGCGCATCCGGGCCTGCTCGACCGCTTTTCGTAACGCGGCGTTTCTCCGGGTAAATCGCCTGGGACCGTTCCCGCGTCGTGCCCGGATCAAATAATTCTACAACAATCGCCTCCTAGCGTTCGCGCGAATGTCGCTCAGGGAAGCGCGTCGCCGCGATGGGGGATGCCATGCAGTCTGACTCGGCCCGCCGGAACCCCAGCGGGTCAACCGAACATCAGTTCGGCCATCGCCGCGGATCCCTCCCGCGGCTAAACGGCATCGCGACTGCCCTCAGGAGAAACCGCGGCGTGCTCCTCCTGCTGCTGGGCATCGCAAGCCTGGCGCTGGCATTGATCTGGCTGTTGAACACGCCGGTCGGCGCAATGGACGAGAACGGGACAGAGGCGACCCGCGCCCGGCTCGGCGGCTCCCTTCATCTGGCAGCCTCCACATTTGCCCGGCACGATCGTGAGCGCAATCATGAAGCGTGCTGATTCAGACGCCACCCCCCATCACGGGCAGGACGCATCGCCCGGTGACCGCACGCGGAAAGCGATCAAGGCTTGGGGAAAGCCAAAATGGCTTGTCGGCGCCGGCGCTCTGGCTGTGCTCGTCGGAGCCGCCGGCGCGTCACAACTTCCCCCGCCGGCGACCTGCAAAGTCGATCAGCCGATCGCACGGGGCACCGGCACGACCATCAACATGACCGTTCGGGCGGGCGGCACGTGCACGGTGGTGATCAGGTCCGCTGGGCGCGCGGTGAGCACTCTCCAATTGCAGGCGCCGCCGAAGACGGGCGCGCTGCGGCGTCGCGGAAACACCGGAGTGATCTACCGGGTCGGTCGCGATTTCAAAGGACGCGACAGCTTTTCCTTTTCGATCGCCAGGGATCCGTCCGGGCATTCGGACGCGACGACCTATCATGTCGATGTCAATGTGATCTGACGTCAGCGCGACAGCTCGGAAGCCAACGACGCCCCGCTGCAGCGCGGCTCCCTACTCGTCAAGGCCGAGCAGCCTGGCCGGATTCTTGCGCAGCATGATGTCGATGTCCGCGTCCGAAATCCCCTCTTTCTTCATGGCCACGATTGCCGCCTCGATGCCGTCGGGATGCACCATGTTGCCGGTCTGGCCGAGGTCGGAGGAGATCAGAACGCTTTTCGCCCCGAACTCTTTTGCCGCCTGAGCGACCTGTTTCGCATTCACCTGCGTCCAGTGGGTGAGGAAAGGCAACGGCGCATTAGGCCCGGCAAGAAACTGCAGGAAGCAGACCTCGATCACGGCTCCCATATCGGTCACCTGCTTTGCCTGCGCCATGCTCAGGCCGGGAACGTTGGTCAGGCCATGGGTCACGAGGATGTTCCTCACGCCAAGATCCTTGGCGCGCTTGACCACCGCAATGATCTCTTCGGGATGGACATGGCCGGTCGCGAGAACCAGGTTCTCGCGCGCGATGATCCTCAGGATCGCTTCCATCTCCGGCGTCACCTGGCCATTCGGCGCGACCGTCAGCCCGACAGCATCCGGCTTGGACAGAGTCTTCACATGCTTGTCGGATTCGAAGGTCGGCAACCACACGACCTTGCCGCGCCCGCCATAGACGCGGTGCATCCACTCGACAGCATCCGGATTGATGCCACCAACCGCCTTGTTCAGCACGATGCCTCCGAAGACCTCGATGCCGGGCACGACCTTCATCACAAGGGCGGCACGGCTTGCCGTCTCGGAGACGTGGTTCTTCAGGACGATCCCGCGCATACCCCGCGATTTGGCGATCTGCGCGACGTCGACGTCATCCAGGTTGCGACCGAAGACGTCCGGATGGGAGTGGATGTGCATGTCGATGACGCCGGCCGCAGGGCTGACCTTCGGCGGCGGCGGCGGGAAACCGGCCTGCGCGGTCGCATCATCGAATGTCAGCACGGCACCCGTCGCGAGTGCCAGCGCGAAAATGGCTGATCTCATGCTTCCCTCCCACCTGTTGCGCCGGTTCTGTGCCCGGCTTTGTTTGACCAATGTCGAGTACTTGCCCTCATGCGAAAACGGTCGCCCGGTGGCCGCGCAATCGGCCGCGACCGCTATTGCAGCGACAGAATCCACTTCACCAGGGCTTCGGCTTCCTCCGGCGAAACGTTCGGTTGCGGCGGCATCGGCATCGGACCCCAATTGCCGCCGCCGCCTTTCACGACCTTCCCGCTCAGCAGGACGATTGCCGATTCATCCGTGGCGTAGCGTTTGGCCACCTCCCTGTAGGCGGGACCGATCATCTTGCGTTCGACATGATGGCAGGCCACGCAGTTCTTGCTCTTGGCGAGATCGGCACTCGCGAAAGCGGCCGAGGATGTCAGAAGCGCGGCAAATGAGATTGCGGCGCGTTGGCAAAGGTCAGCCATGCAAACAGGATTCCCATGATGCGGTCCGACCGGCCGGACCGCAGGCGAAAGGTGAGCCGCGCCGTCACGACGGCCGGCGCGGCGCTGCTGGTTGAGGCTCAATTGGGCTTGAGCTGGTAGATGTCGCCCTGGTCGGTGGCGACATACATGTTGCCGTCCGGCCCCTGCACCACCGAGCGGAAGCGACCGGCCGGCATCGGCAAGGATATCGTGCTGCGCTTGGCGGATGAGCCGTCGGGCGCGATGTCGAGCACGTCGAGGCGGTTGCCGACCGGCGTGCCATGGATGCCGATGCCCATGAAGGTCACGACCATGCGGCCGTCCCAGTCCTTCCACTGCGGGCCGCTCAGGAACGTGCACGACGACATGCCCTGCGAAAGCTGCTCGTTGTTCCAGGCCGGCTTCATCGCATTGGGATAGGTCTTGGTGTCGGTCATCGGCATGAACTGCGAGCGCTCCTTCGGGTCCATCGCGCCCATCTGGTTCGGCGAGTAGCCGCAATAATTGTCGGGGCAATCGCCTCGCCCGGCCATGTTCGGACGCGGATCCCATCCGCCATTGCCGCCGGCCGTGAGCGCCGTCACCTCGTCGCTGTGCCAGGGACCGTTCTCCGCCGTGTAGGGCTGGTTGGTGCCGGGGCGGAAGCAGATGCCTTGCGGATTGCGATGACCGTAGGTGTAGACGCGCGCATCGAAACCCGCGGGCGCGTTGTTGCCGGGCGCCGCCTTGCCGTCACGGTCGATGCGCAGCACCTTGCCGCCGATGCGGGTCGGGCTTTGCGGCACCTCGCCGTTATGGGTGTCGCCCGTCGTCACATACAAAAAGCCGTCTACGGGACCAAAGCGCAGGCGCCCGCCATTATGCGCGCCGGGATCGCCGAACGGATGGTTGCTGGGCTTCGGCTTGTAGGCGATGTCGGTGACGATGTCCTGCCGGTTGGAGACCTTGGTCAGATCGGGACTGACCGTCAGCCGCAGCACGCGGTTGGTCCCCGGCGCGGTCAGGTTCGATGTCGAGAACACGTAGATGGTGCGGTTGCTGGCGAAATCGGGATCGATCGCTACGCCGTTCATCCCGGCCTGGCCGCTGCAGAAGAGATCGGATGCGACCTCCGGAAATCCCTTGGAATCCTTGATGCCGAGCAACGGGTTGACCTTGCCGTCCGGCAACCGGACCGACAGCCCGCCGCACTTCTCGGTGAAGAACATCGTGCCGTCCGGAAGGAAGGCCATGTCCCATGTCAGGTCACGTCCGGACATCACGGGCGTACTGGTGAGGACGGGGGTCCCGCCGGCGCCTTGCGCCACGGCCGGCCCGCACAGCGCGACGGAAGACAGTAACGCAGCCGTCAATACAAGGCAGACACGTCGAGTCATCGATGCCTCCTCTTTGATTTGGCAGTCTCACTCCCTGAAAGCCCGCCGGTTATCCGGCGCATCTTTGAGTACGGGCGAGAATGGCGCTCGCACTTGAACGGCGAGCGGTGCAGAGCATGCTCCGCTTGCCTTGCTTGTTGATCTTCCTAGCCGCGCCCGTGCGGATGAACCGACCACGATCTGATCACGCCGCCACTACGGGCAGGCATCTGGTGACCCGACTTGGAGTCAGCACACGGTTCGTGTCACCGCGCAGATTGGTCAAGGCGTCTGCATGGCGACACGCGTCATCGCGCGCCCGCGGAGACTATCCGCGCACGGTTGGCTTTTCCTGTCCGAGGCTGTCCGAAAGGATCAGAATTCGGGCGGAAGGTATCCGTTGATTTCGAGGCCGATGCAGATTTCGACGAGCGTAGGAGTAGTCCATGTCATGGATCGTCTCCGCTTACGGTGCCGATGATTGACTCTAGGTCGGATTGAACCGGCCGACAAGCGCACTTTGAATCTAATTCCCCCAGCGCTCCTGCCAGATCCGTTCGCCGATGGTGCAGGGCACGCGCGGATTTTGCGCGGATGCCTTGATGACGCGTGCCTCCGGCGTCAGCGTCGCAATCTCCAGAACGAGCTTGGTGCGGATCGCTTCCACGAACTTGTCGCGGTCCTTGACCGGAACGACGAAGGACGCCGGTCCGCCGATCACGCAATCCTCGTAATATTCGTCGAGCAATTCGATATCCATCGTCGAATAGCTCGGACGCTTCAGCATCACCGGCAATCCGTTGATGGTGATGCCCTTCGCCACCACCTCGTCGCGCGCGATGGTCACGATCTGACCCGAGTTGTTGGCGCCGTCGCCCGATACATCGATCACGCGGCGGACACCGCGCTGTCCGCTGCTGTCGAACAGCGATGCCCCGAACAGAATCGCGCCGGAAATCGAAGTGCGAGCCGCGCGCCGGATCGGCGCGGCGAGAATTTCGTTCGCCACCGAGCCTGCGCTTTCCGGCCCTTCCACCACGCGCCAAGGCACGACGACGCGCTGTTCGCTTCCGCCCGCCCATTCGAAATAGGTGACGGCGATCTTGCCGTGGATGCCCTGGCGCAAGGCGCTCAGGAATTCGCTGGAGGTCAGGGCCCTGACGTAGCCCTCGCGCTGCAGGGCGAGTTCTTCCGGATCCATCGAATAGGAGATGTCGACCGCCAGCACGAGTTCGACATCGACGGTGGTCTGCTGGCCGCCTCCCCCGCGCGGGGCCGGCGCCGCGTCGAGGCGGAACGCGGTGAGCGCCGCCATTGCGGTCAGCGCGGCCGCGCCAACGGCCAGGCACAAGATGACAATCACGGCCGGTCGACGCAGCATGTCCATCTCCCCGCAATTGGGGAAATGCTGCCACGACGACCGTCGCCGTCAAAGCATCCGTTCAGCCATCGACAGCTTCGGTGGACACAATCTCGATACCGAAGCCGCCGAGACCCACGTAAGTGAGCTTTTTCGAGGTCACGAGGCGGATGGAACTGATGCCGAGATCCCGCAGGATCTGGGCGCCCAGACCGATTTCGCGCCATTGCCGGATGCGGGCGGCCTCCGACTCGGTCTCGCTGCCCTTCGGAATGGCGGTCACCGGCACGCCGGCGGTGCCGTCGCGCAGGTAGACGATGACGCCGCTCCCTTCTTCCTTGAAGCGCTGCAGGACGGCGTTGATGGTCTTGGCGCCGCCGAACACGTCGCCGATGACATCGGCGCGATGCAGGCGGGTCAGGACATTCTTGCCCTCGTCGAGACGGCCATAGACGAAGGCCATGTGATGGGTGGCGTCGAACGGGGTGACATAGGCATAGCCCTGCAGGGGGCCGATCGGCGATGCCACCGGGAATTCGCCGACCCGCTCGACCAGCTTCTCGCGCGCCTGGCGGTAGGCGATCAGGTCGGCGATCGAAAGCCGCTTCAGGCCGTGCTTGTCGGCGAAATCGGCCACCTGCCGGCCGCGCATCACGCTGCCGTCGTCGTTCATCAGTTCGGACAGCACGCCGACTTCGGGTACGCCAGCCAGCTTGCACAGATCGATGCAGGCTTCGGTATGGCCCGACCGCATCAGCACGCCGCCGTCGCGGGCCACCAGCGGAAACACATGGCCCGGCCGCACGAAATCGCCGGCCCCGCTGTTGCCGTTGGCCAGCGCACGCACCGTGTTGGTGCGCTCCTCGGCGGAAATGCCCGTGGTCAGCCCGTGCTTGACGTCCACCGACACGGTGAAGGCGGTCGCGAGCGGGGCATCGTTGCGCGACACCATGGGATCGAGATGCAGGCGCTTGGCATCCTCCGCCGACAGCGGCGCACAGACGATGCCGGAGGTGTGGCGGATGATGAAACCCATCTTCTCGGGCGTGCACAGCGAGGCCGCGACGAACAGATCGCCCTCATTCTCACGATCGTCGTCGTCGGTGACCACGATGATCTCGCCACGGGCAAAGGCCGCGATGGCCTGGTCGATACGCTGATGGGTGTCGAGCATTGCAAACCTTCACTCAGGAGGCCGGGACGGGGAACGGCCATGACGGCCCCTCACCCACCTGCCCGCGATGACGCAGATAATGATCGGCGAGGACACATGCCATCATCGCCTCGCCCACCGGCACCGCACGGATGCCGACGCAGGGATCATGGCGGCCCTTGGTCACGATATCGGTATCCTGGCCGTGGCGGTCGACGGTCTGGCGCGGCTGCAGGATCGACGAGGTCGGCTTGACCGCGAAACGTGCCACGACCGGCTGGCCGGTCGAGATCCCGCCCAAAATGCCGCCGGCATGATTGGACAGAAACACCGGCTCGCCAGCGTTGCCGGTCCGCATCTCGTCGGCATTGGCCTCGCCCGACAGATCGGCGGCCGCAAAGCCGTCGCCGATTTCCACGCCCTTGACCGCGTTGATGCTCATCAGCGCCGCGGCGAGGTCGGCGTCGAGCTTGCCATAGATCGGAGCGCCGAGGCCTGCGGGCACGCCTTCGGCGACGACCTCGATCACCGCGCCCGCGGATGAGCCGGCCTTGCGCACGCCGTCGAGATAGTCCGCCCACACTTCCGCGGTCTTCGCGTCCGGGCAGAAGAACGGATTGCGGGACACCTCGTCCCAGTCCCAGCGGCTGCGGTCGATCGCATGCGGGCCGACCCGCACCAGCGCCGCGCGGACCGTGACGCCGGGCACGACCTTGCGGGCCACCGCACCGGCGGCCACCCGCGACGCGGTCTCGCGCGCCGATGCACGCCCGCCGCCCCGGTAATCGTGGAAGCCGTATTTCACATCGTAGGTGTAGCCGGCATGGCCCGGCCGGTACTTGGCCTTGATCTCGGAATAATCCTTGGAGCGCTGGTCGACATTCTCGATCAGCAGCGCGATCGGCGTGCCGGTCGTCATCTCGAGACCGGTCGCTTCGTCCTTGAATACGCCGGACAGGATGCGCACCGCATCCGGCTCCTGCCGCTGGGTGGTGAAGCGCGACTGTCCGGGGCGCCTACGATCGAGATCGCTCTGAATCTCGGCCGCGCTCAGCGGGATACGCGGCGGACAGCCGTCGACCACGCAGCCGATTGCCGGCCCATGGCTCTCGCCGAATGTGGTGACGCGGAAAAGATGGCCGAAGGTGTTGAACGACATAATGGTTTTTTCGGATGCGGCGGTGTCGTAGCCCGCGTGCCCTGACGGGTCAAATGACGAGGCGCCGGCAGCGCCGCCGGACGCTTTTCGTACCGCATCGCACCAAAAAATACCGGCCGCCGTGAATGCTCATTCAGCGCCCTGAACGCTCATTAATAGCAAGCTGAATGCCCGTTAAGTTACTGATATTTCGACGTTTTTTCGATTTTTCCATTTGCAGGCGAAGCGGAAATCTGAGATGAATTGTCGCGGTACGGGAGGGGCGCATCACGGGTCTCACTGATCCGCTCGCACCCGGAAGAAATGACCAATCGAGGACAGCAAACATGCGCAAACTGATCGCCCTTATCGCTGCCGCCGGCTTCATCGGGTCCACGACCCTGTCGCCGGTGATCGCAGCGCCGGCGACGCCGGGCGTGGCGAAGAGCGACGAGCTCTCGGCCGCCGCGAAGTCGAAGAAGAAATCCAAGAAGAAGAAAGCCGAGATCGTCGCGACCGACGTCTCCGCCGCCGCCAAGTCGAAGAAGAAGGCCAAGAAGAAGAAGGCCGAGATCGTCGCGACCGACGTCTCCGCCGCTGCCAAGTCGAAGAAGAAGGCCAAGAAGCAGAAGAAGGCCGAGATCGTCGCGACCGACGTCTCCGCTGCCGCCAAGTCGAAGAAGAAGGCCAAGAAGCAGAAGAAGGCCGAGATCGTCGCGACCGACGTCTCCGCTGCTGCCAAGTCGAAGAAGAAGTCTTCGCCTAAGAAGAAGAAGGCCGACAATGTGATCCTGTACCGGATCGCCGCCTGATCTCTTCTACAGCTTCAAAGCAAAACGGCCGGACCTCGGGTCCGGCCGTTTTCGTTTCCAGCTCAGGCCGTCGCGGCGTGAGGCCGAACGCGCGGAGCGTTACGGCTCGCCGACAGTCAGATCCGGCGCGTCCGGATGCTTGATTCCGACGACGTGGTAACCGGCATCGACATGGTGGATTTCGCCGGTCACGCCGCGCGACATGTCGGGCAGGAAATAGGCCGCGGCGTCGCCGACTTCATCCAGGGACACGTTCCGCCGCAGTGGCGTATTATATTCGTTCCATTTCAGGATGTACCGGAAGTCGCCGATGCCGGACGCCGCGAGCGTCTTGATCGGACCGGCCGACACCGCATTGACGCGGATGTTCTTCACACCGAGATCGGCGGCGAGATAGCGCACCGAACTCTCCAGCGCGGCCTTGGCCAGCCCCATCACGTTGTAATGCGGCATCCATTTTTCCGCGCCGTAATAGGTCAGCGTCAGCATCGATCCGCCGTTGGTCATCAGCTTCTCGGCGCGCTGCGCGATGGCTGTGAACGAATAGCAGGAGATCAGCATCGTCTTCACGAAGTTGTCTTCGGTCGTATCGACATAGCGACCGTCGAGCTGATCCTTGTCGGAAAACGCGATGGCATGGACCACGAAATCCAGGCTCCCCCATGCCGCCTTCACCGCCTCGAACACCGCGTCGATAGTCTTGGGTTCCGACACGTCGCAATGGCCGACCACGATCCCGTCGACCTCCTCGGCCAGCGGCTCGACCCGCTTCTTCAGGGCATCGCCCTGGTAGGTAAAGGCAAGATCCGCCCCGTGATTGCGGCAGGCCCGGGCGATTCCCCAGGCAATCGACCGATTGTTCGCAACCCCCATGATCAGCCCGCGCTTGCTGCGCATGAGGCCTGAACCGTCCGCCATTGCTGTTCCTTTTTGAGGCACCCCGTTGAGCGCCATCTTGTGGCATAGGGTATTGTGGCCATCAAGAAGCGTGCAGTTGCCCGCCAAACGGCTGACTCTTTCGGAATATTGAATGTCCGGAAGGTGTTTGTCTTCCGTGACAACGGCCCTGCGCACGGCTGGCGCACCGAAACCCGGTGACAAAGGGCAGCGAGAACGATGAGCAGCTTTCGGCAGGATGTGGAGGCCAATGTCCCGGCCCTGCGGCGATATGCGCGGGCCCTCACCCGGGATGCGGAACTCGCGGACGATCTGGTGCAGGACACCCTGGTCCGGGCGCTGCGCTCCGAACACCTGTTCCACGGCGGTGAAATCCGCTCCTGGCTGTTCACAATCCTGACGAATCTGAACCGCAACCGCCTGCGCTCGCTGTCCCGGCGTCCGCTGACGGCCACGCTCGACGACAACGACGCCCCGGATTCGGCCGGCCCCGAGGCCGGGAGTCGCGACATCGAGCGCGCGCTCGATCTTCTGGTCGACGATCAGCGGCAGGCCTTGTTACTGGTGGTACTTGAAGGCCTGTCCTATCGCGAAGTCGCCGACATCCAGGGGGTTCCGATCGGAACGGTGATGTCGCGGCTCGCGCGCGCACGCGCGCAGATCAAGGTCTATCTCGACGGCGAGCGCCCTGCGCTGCGCCGCGTGAAATAGACGAGAGGTGCAATGATGGTCGATCGGACATCCCCGGTCACCGAAGACGAACTCCACGCCTATGTGGACGGCGAATTGCCCGTGGACCGCCGCGCGGCGGTTGAATCGTGGCTGGTCTCGCATCCGGAGGATGCCGCGCGCGTCGCCTCCTGGCGCCTGCAGGCCGAGGCGATCCGCTCGCGCTTTGGAAATACCGTCAATGAGACGATCCCGCCGCGCCTGAAGATCGATGCGCTGCTGCGGACCAGCCGCAAGTGGCGAACGATCGCGGCTGCAATCGTGGCCGCCGCATTCCTGGTGGGCGGCGTTGCGGGCTGGATGGCGCGCAGCACCACCGAGGTGGTGGCCGCGATCGGCGATCCGACCGACGACCTCGCGCAACGGGCCCTGGCCGCGCACAAGCTCTATATCGGCGAAATTCGCCACCCGATCGAAGTGGGGGCGAGCGAAACGCACCTGACGCCCTGGCTGTCGCGGCGCATCGGTACGCCGCTGCGGCTTCCGGATTTCACCGCCTTCGACCTGAAGCTCCTCGGCGGGCGACTGCTGCCGGGCGGAGAAGCGGGCCCGGCCGCGCTACTCATGTACGAGAATGGCAACGGCGACCGGATCACCTTCTACATCTCGAAGCTGCAGCAGCCGCAGACGGCCTTCCGCTATTACACCTCGGATCATGTCGCCGCGATCCGCTGGGTCGTCGGCGATTATGGCTATGTGGTCTCCGGACCGGCCGACAAGATGCGCCTGAAGGAACTGGCGCGCGCCGCCTTCGAGCAGCTCGAAAACCGCGCGCCGCCGCCACCGCCCAATCGGTCCTCGACCGAGCCCCTCGTCAGCCGGAGCGGCGGCTGACGAGTCGGCCCGGTCCCCGCCTGTCTTATGCGGATGAGCGAGCGAGGTAAGCTTAAGCGAGATCCTTGCGCGGATCGTAAGGCGCTTCTTCGCGCCATTTGCGCATCAGGTCCTGGAGTTCGCTGTCGGGCGCGTCCGGCATGATGATCCGGATCGTCACCAGCAGGTCGCCCTTGCCGGATTTGTCCGGCAGGCCCTTGCCCTTCAGACGGAAGGTCTTCCCGCCGCTGGTATTGGCCGGAATGTTCAACTCCACCGCGCCGTCCAGCGTCGGCACCCGCACCTTGCCGCCCAGCACCGCTTCATACAGCGTGACCGGCAAATCCAGCAGGATGTTCGAGCCCTCGCGTTCGAAATACGGATGCTTGGCGATATGCACGGTGACGATGGCGTCGCCGGCCGGACCGCCGTCCGAGAAGCCCTGCCCCTTCAGGCGGATCTGCTGGCCGTCGGACAGCCCCGCCGGTATCTTGATGTCGACCTCCTTGCCGGTCGGCAGATACACGCGGCGCGTGCCGCCATGCGCGAGGTCGGACAGCGTGATGGTGGTGGACGCCGCCGCATCGCGGCCAGGCGGGGGCGAAAATTCCTCCGGCTCGAAGCTCCTGCCACGCCGCGCGCGGCCGCCCATCATTTCCTTCAGGATATCGTCGATGCCGCCAAAGCCGCCGGCGCGGCCCGAGCGCGAGCCGCCCTGCGGATCGAAGCTGAAGGTCTCGAAATGGACATCGGGTCCGGCGCCGGCGCCGAATCCGCCCGGATGGGCGCGCTCGTAACCCTGGAAGCCCTGGAAACGCGGCTTGCCTTCGGCGTCGATCTCGCCGGCGTCGAATTGCTTGCGCTTGGTCTCGTCGCCGAGAATTTCATAAGCGCCGTTGACCTCCGCGAATCGCTCCGCGGCCTTTGCATCGTTCTTGTTGGCGTCCGGATGGTGCTTCTTGGCAAGCTTTCGAAAGGCCGATTTGATCTGGCCAGCATTAGCCCCCCGCGGCACCCCCAACACCTCGTAGGGGTCGCGCATATGACGACGCTCCTTCTTCTATGCGAAACCGGGGCAAGCCCCGGTCTTCCTGTTCATGTGATTGCCGGGGCGAGCCCCGACCCATGGTTCCGTGATGCCGGACCGGCCCCGGCTTCGGTCAGCGCAGACCGGGTTCGGCCCGAAATTCCTCGAATATTTGGGACTGTAGTCCGAATTTCGCAACGCCCGGACGGCGGCCGCTGCGCTTTTTGGTTTCACCCCCAGGCTTGAGGCGCTTCAGGAGCGCCGCCAGGCCTTGAGCCTGCGGACCTGCCACTCGCCACGCGCGGCGCGGCAGGCCTCTCCCTGCATCCACGACTCCGTCCCCTCGACTACATGACTGGCGATGAAGTCGCGGCACAATTCGCCTTCGATCCGATAGGCCGTCGCAATCGGGGTCACGGTCCCCCGCGCCCCGGATGCCGGATTCTCCCAGGGCAGGCTGGCATCCTCATTGCCCTGGCGCATCACCTCGGCCGCTGCGACCTTGGCATAGGCGAGGTCCGACGCCGGCGGCAGCCCGCTGCTCTCTGGCACGAGCGGTTTCGGGATCGAGCCGGTCGTCATCGGCTCGCTCTTTTCACTCGAGGAGACCTGGACATTGGTGCTGCAGCCGCAGGCCATCAGACCCGCCGCCAGCATGACGCAGCCAGCCCGCAGCATTCGGCATAGGCGCGCCGCTGGCGCTCCCTTATATACGGCGGATTGAACGGCTGAACTCCGGCCGGCCACTCGGTGCTCCACGGAATGACAGACACACCATCCATTAAAGATCCGGAATCCTTAAAGAACGGTGATTTCACAGAAGCGGCCGAGCCGTTCGCGCTGTTCGCGGCCTGGCTGGACGAGGCGCAGCGCAGCGAGCCGAACGATCCCAACGCGATGACGCTCGCCACCGCGGGAGCCGACGGCTTTCCGGATGCGCGGATGGTGCTGCTCAAGGGCTTCGACGAGAGCGGCTTCGT
>JAEWHY010000231.1 GCA_023387555.1 Pseudomonadota bacterium | reverse complement strand
GATGTACACGGTGCCGGAGCCATTCACCATGATGTCGGCGATGTCGTCGCGCGCCAGCAGCGGCTCGAGCGGTCCGTAGCCGAGGACGTCGTTGCAAATGTCGTCGAGCAGATCTTCCTGCTCGGCGATCGACATCACCACGTTCTTGATGGCGATGATTTCATTGACGATGTCGCGGATTTCTTCGCGCGCCGCGTCGGCATCGAGGCGGGCGAGCTGCGCAAGATCGATCGCCTCAATCAGTGCGCCGAAGATCGTGCTCTTGACCTGGTAATAGCTGTCGGAACGGCGACTGTCGGTCGCAAGAAGCGGCGCGGCCTTCGGCGGCATTGCCGGGGCGGAGAGAAGCTGCGCGCCGAGCCCGGCGGAGGGCAACGGAGCACGCCCCTCGGTCGCCTTGGCAACAGAAGGGGGCGGCGCAGCCGGCTTCGGTGCGACAGACTCCGGCGCCGGGGAAGGCGCAAAAGTCGCGACATCCCTTGCAGGATGGCTCGGAGACGAACCTGACGCGCTACGCTTTCCGAACACGAGAATCAGACTCCAACTTACGCTCTCTTACGGAACTTCTGAATGAAGGGAGTGAGAAGGCGCGACTTCGATTTCTTGGCTTCCGACCTGCCGGTCATCAACTGCGCGAGGTGACGGAACATCTCCACAGTCTTGTGGTTGCCAGCCACTTCCGCGATCATCTGACCGTTATTGGCCGCGGTGCCGAATAATTGCGGGTCGAACGGGATAATGGCCGCGGGATCGTCGTCGAGCGCCTTGGCAAAGTCGGCGGGCTTGATTTCCGGACGCTTCGGAACGCCCACCTGATTGAGCGCGTAGTAGGGACGATGATCGTTGACCCGCGCCGCCTTCAGATAGTCGACGAGATTCTTTGCGTTGCGCAGGTTTGCCAGATCCGGGCTCGCGACGATCAGGATATCATCGGCCGCCAGCAGGGTCCGCTGGGTCCAGCCGGTCCATTGATGGGGAACGTCGAGCACGATGCACGGCACCGTGACGCGCAGCGAGTCAAAGATCGCATCGAAGGCATCGGCGCCGAAGTCATAGACACGATCGAGCGTGGCGGGCGCCGCGAGCAAGCTCAGATTTTCCGAACATTTCGACAGCAGCCGGTCAACGAAGGCCGTATCGATACGGTCTGGCGAGAACACCGCGTCGGCGATGCCCTGCGGAGGGTCCTGATTGTAGTCAAGACCGGCGGTTCCAAAAGGAAGATCGAGGTCGGTCACGACGGAATCGAGAGAAAGATCGCGCGCGATCGACCAGGCCAGATTATGGGCGATGGTGGAAGCGCCGACGCCACCCTTGGCGCCGACAACGGCCAATATGCGGCCGACCGGCTTTGCATCCGGAGCCGAGTAAAGTCCGCAAACCGAACGAACGACATCGAGTGTATTGACCGGGCCGATCAGATAATCGCTGACACCCCGGCGCACCAATTCCCGGTAAAGCCCGATGTCGTTGTGCCGGCCGATCACGATCACCCGCGTTCCCGGATCGCAAAGCTCGGCCAGCGTATCGAGACCGGCGAGCACCACCTCGGGCCGCGATTCGAATTCCAGAATGATCACGTTTGGCGTGGGCGCCGTGCGATAGGCTTCGTTCGCAGCCGTCATGCCGCCCATCTGGATTTTCAGATGGGCCTTGCCCAGGCGACGATCTTCGCCGGCCGACTGAACGGCAGCGGCGGTTTCAACCGACTCGCAGAACGCCTGTATCGAGATGCGCGGCGCCGGCGCGATATGCTCGACAATCGCCGGCATTTCGGCCGGCTGCTCTTCTGTCGCGGTCTGAAATGCGCTTCTCGTCATTGGCCGATATCGCTCAGGTAGCCTTTGTTCGGATTGGGATAGACGGTCGCGGTCGGCTGGCCGGCGCGATATCTCTCGAGAACGGTCGTGCGACGCGAGGTCCAGATCGGAGATTCGCCACGCGGCTGGACCAGGTCTTGCGGGTTGGCGACCATCGCCGCGAGGTTGCGCTGATTGGCGCAACCATGGTTCCAGTAATTTCGGTTCTCGTTGTAGAACGGGTCGAACGATGGGCCGAGATCCTGCGGCCACAGTCCACACGGACCGGCTTCTGCGACGATCTTCGAATATTTCAGCCGCAGCGTCGGGAATGCTTCCGGGTTCTCCGGCGTATAGGACCGGACGGCAACACTCTGCATCGGGATTCCGGATGCGGCGAAGATCGCGTTGATCTCGCGCATCGCCTGAGACGCCGCGAACTGGTT
Organism: Pseudomonadota bacterium; assembly: GCA_023387555.1. Lineage (GTDB taxonomy): Bacteria > Pseudomonadota > Alphaproteobacteria > Rhizobiales > Xanthobacteraceae > Pseudorhodoplanes. The sequence goes on along the minus strand of JAEWHY010000231.1, from coordinate 8,279 downwards.
GGACGTGCCGGTCGGCACATCGATCACGACACCGCCCGTCGCTTCGTCCTTCCAGACCTGCGCAAAGGCGAGCACATCGGCCCGCTGCGCGGGTGTCAGCGAACCGCGGCTCTGCCCGATGAAAAGATCCATCGAGCGGGAGCCGTCGCGCAGCGCGATCTGGTGGCGCTTGCGGTAATCGTTCGGATAGCCGGCCGTGGATGTCGGTATGTACGGCGTGGTTGCCGCATAGCAACCGGACAGGCACGCTGCCGCCATTACGACGCTGATGATACGGAGCGCCGCCCTGGTGCGGTGCTGGCCGGACGCGACACGCTGCAACATCGGAAACTCTCCTCGCTCGGCCTTAGTCCAGAATGAATCCATAGCGTCCGCGATACATCATGTTCGGATCGACCTTGCCGGGCAGTCCGTAGATCTTGTTTAGCCGGCCGAGGAAGAAGCTCGACGGGTCCGCCGTGTCGGCGTAACCGTCGTCCGGGCGCGACAGGTCTTTCTGCTTGACCGCCCGCACGATGTACGGCGTCACCAGAATCATCAGTTCGCTCTGGCGGTTCACGTAATCGCGGCTCTTGAACAGGGCGCCGAGGATCGGGAGCTGCATCAGGCCGGGCAGACCGTTGATCTGCTGCTTGGTCTGCTCCTGAATCATGCCGGCGAGCGCGAGCGCACCACCGGACGGAATTTCCACCACGGTCTCGGCGCGACGCGCCCGGATCGACGGCACCGTAAGCGGCGCCGATCCCGGCTGGGACAGGGTGATCGCATTCTCGGTCGAGAGATCGGACACCTCGGTCGCGACCCGCATGCTGATGCGCCCCTCGCTCAGCACCACCGGCGTGAACGACAGGCTGACACCGAACTTCTTGAAATCGATCTGCTGCTGGCAGATCGGAGGGTTGCGCGTGGTGTCGCAGGACAGGCCGTTCGGGATCGGAAACTCGCCGCCGGCGACGAATGTCGCGGTCTCGCCGGAAATCGCGGTCAGGTTCGGCTCCGCGAGCGTACGGATCACACCGGCGCGATCCATGGCATTGAGGGTCGCAGTCAGGTTGCGAAAGCTTCCGGTGATCCTGTTAGCCCCGAGCGACTGGCCGTAGGCCGAGAACGGGTTGTGGGTGTTGAAATCGATGACCGAAGAGCCGCCGCCAAAGCTGCCATTCAGATTGATGCCAAGCTGCTTGATCACATCGCGCTGCACTTCGGCGACGGTGACGCGCAGATTCACCTGGTCACGGCCGCGCACGGTGATCGCGTTGACCACCTTCGAGCCCTGGCCGACGAGGGCGGCCGTTCCAGAGCCCAGCAGCCGATCGGCGATCTCAAACGCCGTCTGTGAATCCGCCGGCGTATCGACGATCCCCGACAGCACCACGCCGTCCGGGCCCATGCCCTCGACCCGGATATCCGAGTTCGGCAACACCTGCCGGATGGCCTCACGAATGCCGTTCAGGTCGCGCCTGACGGCAATATCGAAGCCTGCGATCTGGTTACCCTGCGCGTCAAAGAAGAACACGCTGCTCTGACCGACCTTGACTCCGATGATGTAAGCGCGCCGCGGATTGCGCACGACCGCATTGGTGATGGCGGGGTCCGCCACCAGCACATCCTTGGTGTCGCGCGGCAGATCGATGACCACGGCCTTGCCGACGCCGAGAGTGACCGGACGCGAACTCGATTCGCTGCCGACGACGGTGATCACCGGCGTGCGGCGCAGATCGGGGTCAGCCGCATGCGCGGCGGTCATGGCGGCCGCGGCCAGCGGGACTGCGATCAGCAGCGTCCGGATCGTCGTCTGGGTCGCCATGAAGCGATTTCCTTCCATCAGCCTATTTCGATGACGCGGTCGTGGAGACGCCAAAGCGCACGATGTTGATGCCGGTCTGCCGCGACGCCGGATCCTCTTCGACGTCGGTCGCATCTTTCGCCGTGTCCACAACACTGCGCAGCGCCAGCGAGAGGTGCCCGGCCTGCTTGCTGGCGGCGAGGGTTTCGACCTGCCGCGGCGTGAGTTCAAGCGTCACGGTCTTGCCGACGACCACCTTCTGGCCGTTCTTGTCTTCGACCGTCTGATCGACCGCGAGCACGCGCACCTTCGAGATCACGGTCTCGCTGGTGTAGCTTTCGATGCCGTTGCGCTTTTCCGCTTCGCGATCGCGCCGCGCCAGGATCACGTCGACATAGTCGCCCGGAACCACGAAGCCGCCCGCGCTGGTCTCGGCGCTGATCTCGGTCGCGACGGCGCGCATCCCGGCCGGCAGCACGGCGGACAGATAGCCCGCCGCATTGGCCTTCACGAGGCGCGACTCCTGGATCGGCTCGCCGGCATAGAAAGTGCCGCCACGCACCAGCAATCCAGCGATCTGTTGGATGGCGTCCGGCCGCTCGCTCTTGCGGATGAAATTCGGTCCCGCTGAAGCTGCCGGCCACATCTGCCAGCGCAATTCCTCGGGCTTCACGACCGTACCCTGGCCGATGTCGCTGTTCGCGACCAGGACGTCGACGGTTTCGAGCTGCGCCACCGGCGCCGGCGCCGGCGGGTTGTCAGCGGAACGCCCGGCAAGCAGGGCCGCAAGGCCGCCCGCTGCGACCGCTACCCCCAGCACCACGAGACGCGCGGCTTTCATAACGCTTCACTTTCCACAAATGACGCAACGGCCCGGACATGGCCGTGAGGGGGAGTTTCACCACCCAAAGGTCAATTCGTGGTTAATGAGCGGTTTGCAAACCAAGTTAATTTTGTATTGATCGCCGATCAGCTGATCCCGAGCGGGCGCATCCAGACCGTGTGCGGATAGACCGCAAGGGCCGCGCTCGCGAGGGCAATGCCATAAGGCACACCGGCATCCGCGCGATGGAGCCGAAGCGCCCAGTCCTGCGCTTCGAGGACCGCGGGCAACGGCATCACCCGGTAGCGAATGATCGCGAACGTCAGAACGCCGCCGAACAGGGACGCATAAATCAGATAGCTCATCAGCGGATCGAACCCGAGCCAGAGCGCGGTTGCCGCCGCCAGCTTGGCGTCGCCGCCACCGATCCAGCCACAGGCAAAAAACGTGAAGGTCACCGCCAGCACCGTCATCCCGGCGGCGATGTGCATGAGCACATCGGCACCGCTCATGCCGATCAGAAGCGCCATGACGAAGAACCCGGCAATCAGCAGAAGCGACACCCGGTTCGAAATCGTCATGGTGAACAGATCGCTAAACGCGGCAAAGGCCATGAGCGCCGGAAACAGCAGCAGGCGGATCGCATCCGTCATCATCAGTGTCATGCCGCACTCGCAACATCCATCGATCGTGAAGCCGGGGCTTTTGCCGTCGCGGTTCACTTCTGCGCCGGCGGATCGGCCGCGGAAACGAAACCGCGTCCGTGAGGTGGCCCCGCGGACGCCGTTTCATACCAGCCACATAAACTTACTTGAGGGCGCCCTGAACCGACGTGAAGGTCGACGCCAGTTTCGTGCCGAGGCCCTGCACGACGGTGATGATGGCGACGGCAATGCCAGCCGCGATCAGGCCGTATTCGATCGCGGTCGCGCCCGACTCATCGCCGATGAACTTCTTGAAGGTCACCATTGTTCTTGCTCCGTTGAGACAGCTTTTTTGAACCAGACAACCGGTTGTGGCCGGCAGTGACGCGAAGCTAACAGGCGTCATTGAAAAATCCGTAAGATCGACGGACCCTGTTTCTGCGAGCACGTTCAGAAACCATTTACGGGCGCGCCGCGTAAGAGCCGCAAAGCGGAACGCATTTCCGCTTTACGAGAGGTGCCGGATGCAAGTGCGCCCGAACCCTGCGGTTGTTTTCGCCTCGATAATACAAGGCTTTTTGGCATTTCAGCCGGACCGAACCGGGCATTGCTACCGCCGTTAGGTTCAGCTCCGGGCGGGCGCGAGCAACCTGATGTCCGGCCTCAGACCAGATCGGGACCGTCGCCCATATCGCCGCAGGCGGGCGTCGTTTTGAATGTGCGGTTAATGAAGGTTTTAAGCAAATCGAGCGCCGCAAGGTGAAAGTGCGCAAACCACTGAAAAGCGCTTCCGACCACGCATTGAATATCGGCCCAATCTCGCGTTTCGCGGTCGTTGTTGGCGAAAGATTCACCAATTTGCGGTGAGTTTGTCGGGACAGGATGCGACAGCCGCGTTTCCCCGCGGCTCCTTGCGTGGCGGTCGGTACGAGTAAGGAGTAGCAGAATGATGCGCGGTCGTGGCTGGTGCGCGAGCTATCGCGCCGCTTGCATGGGCATCATGGCGCTGACGCTTTCGGCTGCATCCGCCCCTGCCGGAGGGCAGTTCGCTGACGAAATCCTGAACGTCACCATGGACGAAGCCAAGCTCATCAAGCTTCCCGACCTCGTCGCCACCATCGTGATCGGAAACCCGCTGATCGCCGACGCGGCCCTGCAGCCCGGCGGGCTCGTGGTGCTGACCGGCAAGGGCTATGGCGCCACCAATTTCATCGCCCTCGACCGCAAGGGCAATGCCCTGCTGGAGAAGACCATCCAGGTCCACGGCGCAAAGGATACGGTCGTTGTCTACAAAGGCGTCAATCGCGAAACATACAGCTGCGCACCGACCTGCGAGCCGGTGATCGCGCCTGGCGATTTCGAGGCATTCTTCAACAGGACGCTGGTGCAGACCACCACCCGCAGCACGCAGGCGACGGCGGCATCGGGACAGCGCTAGCTGTCGCCTATCCTCGCAGCGCCGTGCGAGGAAAGGCTCCGCGCCGTCAGAATGTCAGTCTGGCGAACAGTTTAAAATTGCGCCCCGCGAGCAGCACCTCGTCCTTGCGGAATGAGGCGCTGTTGCGCACGTCGTGGTCCAGCAGGTTCTTCGCCGCGATACCAAACGACCATTCGCTATCGCCAAAATCCGTCGAGCGGATTTTTTGCCGGTAGCTCAGTTCGGCATTCAGCAGGTTATAGCCGGGTGTCGCAGATTCCCGATCTGCGACGTGGTTCTGGGCAAACGCGTGCAACAGATTCACGCGCGCATACCAGGCGTCGCTGCGCCAGAACAGACCACCGCCGACCCGCTGGGGCGGCATCCGCGGGACATAGCTGCCATCGCCGAAGCGGGCATCGACGATGTCGTATTGCCCCTCGACGCCGAAGATTCCTGTGCCGATCGGCAACACGTCCAGCTGTGTCGCCACTTCAACGCCTTTGAAGGTGGCGTCGCGCTGCGCGTATATGATCTGGTTGAGGTTCTCGCCCGATCCCGGAACGCATTCATCGAATGCATGACCGCAGGTATTGCCGGTGAGTTGCTTGTAAATGAACCCTCGGAACTGCGTGTAATAGGCCGTGGCATCGAAGCGCCAAGGACCGTCCTTGCGCCTCAGTCCGAATTCGACCGACGAAGCCTTTTCCTTGTCCAGGATGCGATTGCCGATCTCGAATGTCTCGGATGCATGGTGTGCGCCCTTGGCAAACAGCTCTGCCGCCCGCGGAGCGCGCTCGGTATATTGCCCGGCGAGACTGGCCTGAATCCCGAACGGCAGATCCTGCAGAAAGCCTGCGCTGGCGCTCACCGGCAGGAAGCGGCGCGACACTTCTTTCAGTGACGGCCCGGCATGGGCATGATCGCTGTCGTGATCGTCATCGTGATGGTCATGATCATCGTGCGCGGTCGGCAGGAGGCCCTGAAAAAGGCCGGCGGTGCCGGTCACCTTGACCGACTCCATGCGGCCCGCGAGCTGGAATTTCGTGCTGCGGGCTAGCGCATATTCCTCAAACAGATAGCCGGCAAAATCGCGTGTCCTGGCTGGCAGCAGATATTCTTCGGCTTCGCCATCTGTCGAAACAAGCTGATTGCCATACTGGAAGCCGAATGCCCCGGTCCACGGCCCGATCGCCGCGTGCTGGAATTCGACACGCCCTTCCTGCTGCCGGTTCTTGAAGGTGGACAGGATACCGTCAAGGCCATGCTCGCTTCCCAGTTCGTCATGCTGATATTGGGTCGCGCCATACCAGTACCGGATCGTGGAGATGAATCCCCCATCCAGCCGCAGCTCACCTCGCGAATGAACATTGGCCTGATCGAGGTCGATGTTGATCTGATTTGCGACGGCTTCCTTGCCGGGAATGCCATAGCGGCTGAGATAGCGCGACAACGCCACTCCGATAAAGCCGTTGTCGGACACGAACGATCCGCCGATTGCGTGGCCATGCGTATTCACCCACGTATTCAGCTGGCGGGAGCCATCGGGAATCCTGTAATCCTCGCTGCGCCGGTCGAACGCATCGACATGCAGGGCGAAATTTTTTCCACCCGCTTCGATGACACCCTGGCTCTCATAGCCATTGTCGACCGTCGTTCGGGCCCCCTGAAATCGCGCATTGAAGCCGTCTTCGATCCGCCTCGTCGGTATGCGATTGTTGTCGGCGTTGACGACGCCACCGATCGCCTGCGAGCCCCAGCGCAGCGTGGCCGGTCCGCGAATCACTTCGATCCGGTCGGCGGACAGCGGATCGATGGTCACGGCATGATCCCGGCCCAGTGCGGACAGATCGTGCGAGCCGATCCCGTTCTCCTGAATGCGAACTCGGTAATTGTCCATGCCGCGAATGATCGGACGGCTGGCGCCGGGCGCGTAGGTCGATGATGTCAAGCCGGGACGGGAAAACATCGTGTCGCCGAGCGTCGCGGTCGCAGACGACTCGATCTCGAAACCCGGGATGATGGTGACCGGCGCGAACGTATGCGTCACCACGGGCAACACGCCGATCGGCCATTGCGGCCCGGGCGTTGGGGCTGCCGCCGGCGGCTCCGGCACTGTGTCCCGCGGGCCAGGTGTTGCCGCCGCCCGCATGGCGCGCCGCTGGATGGGACTGGCGGTGATGGAGATTTCCGGCAGCTGGATCGCCTGTCCCATTGCCGGCCCGGCCACGATTGGAAGTGAAATCAATGCGATAGCTGCAATCTGACGACCCGCCACAATCACCCTCCGGCCTCGATATGTAATGATATAACATTACATATCGGGAAGCTGTCAACGCGGCCGGCGAAGGGCATCGCCGGCGCAAGACGGAGGAGTTGGGTATGATTCTCAGCCGCCGCGGGGCTCCTGCCTACCAGGTGCCCCGCGCCGCGGTCCGAAATGATTGGATGCGAGCGTTAAAGGATGAAGCGGCTGAGATCGGCGTTCTTGGCCAGATCGCCGATGTTCTTCTGCACGTAGTCGCCGTCGATCGTCAGCGTCTCGCCGCCGCGATCGGTCGCACTGAATGAGATCTCGTCCAGCACGCGCTCCATCACGGTCTGCAGCCGGCGCGCCCCGATATTCTCGACGCTCGAATTCACCGACACCGCGATATCGGCGATCGCGTCGATGGCATCGTCGGTGAAGTTCAGCGTGACGCCCTCAGTCCCCATCAGCGCCACATATTGCTTGATGAGCGATGCCTCGGTGTCGGTCAGGATGCGACGGAAGTCTTCGCGGGTGAGCGCCTTCAGTTCAACGCGGATCGGCAGGCGGCCCTGCAACTCGGGGAGGAGATCGGACGGCTTCGAGACATGGAAGGCGCCCGAGGCAATGAACAGGATGTGGTCGGTCTTCACCGGCCCATGCTTGGTCGAAACCGTGGTGCCTTCGATCAATGGCAGGAGGTCGCGCTGGACGCCCTCGCGCGAGACATCGCCGCCGACGCGACCGTCGCGCGCGGTGATCTTGTCGATCTCGTCCAGAAACACAATGCCATTGTTCTCGACGACACGGATCGCTTCCTGCACCAGCGTCTCGTTGTCCAGCAGCTTGTCGGCTTCCTCATTGACCAGAAGCTCGTGCGATTCGGAAACGGTGACTCGGCGGGTCTTCGGCTTGCCCCCGAGCTTGCCGAAAATATCGCCGAGCGAGATCGCGCCCATCTGGGCGCCGGGCATGCCCGGAATGTCGAACATCGGCAGGCCGCCGCCACCGCTGGACGACAGTTCGATCTCGATCTCCTTGTCGTTCAGCTCGCCGTTGCGCAGCTTGCGCCGGAACGAATCCTTGGTCGCGGGGCTTGCGTTCTCGCCGACGAGGGCATTGACCACGCGATCTTCCGCCGCGGCTTCGGCGCGGGCGATCACGTCCTTGCGCTTGCGCTCGCGGGTCTGGACGATCGCGACTTCGACCAGGTCGCGCACGATCTGCTCGACGTCGCGGCCGACATAGCCGACTTCGGTGAATTTCGTGGCCTCGATCTTGAGGAATGGCGCACCGGCCAGCCTGGCCAGACGGCGCGAGATCTCGGTCTTTCCGACGCCGGTCGGTCCGATCATCAGGAT
>JAEWHY010000215.1 GCA_023387555.1 Pseudomonadota bacterium | reverse complement strand
CCGGATGCTGGGTGCGCGCGCCGACTGCAATCCGGTTCCACATGTTGATGGTGCCGATGGCAATGGTGATCTTCGTGATCTCCTCATCGGAAAAATGCGCGCGCAAGGCCTGGTAGTCCGCATCGGGGATGCCGGTCTGGGCGAGCAAGGTGACGGCATCGGTCCAGCCCAGCACAGCGCGCTCCTTCTCCGAATAGACGGCGGCCTCGCGCCAGACCGACACGAGATTGATCCATTGCTCGGCGAGGCCGTCCTTGCGCGCTTCCTTGACGTGCATGTCGACGCAATAGGCGCAGCCGTTGATGATGGACGCGCGCAGCTTGATCAGGTGGATCAGCCGATGCGGAAGCCCGCTGTCCTTCTGCACATAGTTCTCCAGCGCGAGCACGGCCTTGTAGGCCTCGGGTGCGGCGGCATACGGATTGAACCTCGTCTTCATGGCAAACTCCTTCAGCTTGCTTGAGAGCGATTGGCTCGGACCGGTCGCCCAGCCGGCAGCCGCCACGATCGCGGCCCCGCTCGATGTGGCCTCACGGCCCGTGGAGTCGAACTGATGGATTGGCGTTACGCCGCCGGGCCACTCAGCGCACCGAGATAGACCGGCCGTTCTGCGGTCAGGCCGCGATGCACCTGCCGGGTCAAGTCGTCGGCCAGCACCTGCCGTTCGCCGCGCTCCAGCGCATCCAGTGTTTCCCTGACGATGCTCTCCGGCGTCGACTTCGGCGCGGTGACATCGCGGGTCATGTCGGTGTCGATGAAACCGGCGTGCACGCCGAGCACCTGCGTCCCCTGCCCTTCCAGTTCGATGCGCAATCCATTGGTGAAGCCCCAGGCCGCCGCCTTCGATGCGCCGTAGGTCGCGAGCAGCGGAGAGTTGATCCAGCTTGCCACCGACAGCACGTTGACGATGGCGCCGCCGCCGTTCTTCGCCAGCACCGGCGCGAAGGCGCGCGCGACCCGGATCGGGCCGACGACATTGACCTCGAAATGCTCGCGGGCCGCCTCGATCGCGCCGTCGTCCATGAACGCGCCGAATTTGGCGATCCCGGCATTGTTGATCAGCAGCGTCACATCGCCGGCCTGCCGCGCCGCCGCCGTGGCGTCGGCATCGCTGGTCACGTCCAGCTTCACCGGGACCACGCCCGGCAATCGAACCTGGGCCGGATCGCGCGCACCGGCATAGACCTTGGCCGCGCCCCGCTCCAGCAACGCCCGCGCAAAGGCAAGCCCCAGCCCGCGGTTGGCGCCGGTGACGAAAGCGACTGATCCTGAAATCTTCATGGCCAGCTCCTGAAATCCATTGCCGCCGGTCACCCGGCCCCATTCATGATGAGCATCAAACTTGCCCATACGCGAAGACGCGGCTCGCCGCGACGTAAGCTGCTGCGGAAGGCACCGCGTGGTGCCCTCCGCAACGCAACGGCCGTCAGCTCTTGATGAACGCCAGCAGATCGGCGTTGATCACGTCGGCATGCGTGGTCGGCATGCCGTGCGGATAATTCTCGTAGGTCTTCAACGTGCCGTTCTTCAGAAGCTTCGCCGATTCCGGTCCGGCGGCGACATAAGGCACGATCTGATCGTCCTTGCTGTGCATCACCAGCACCGGCACATTGATCTTCTTCAGGTCTTCGGTGAAATCGGTTTGCGAGAAGGCGACGATGCCGTCGTAATGCGCCTTGGCGCCGCCCATCATGCCCTGCCGCCACCAATTCCAGATCACCGGTTCCTGGGCCTTCACGCCCGGCCGATTGAAGCCGTAGAACGGTCCGGCGGGAAGATTGTAGTAGAAGTTCGAACGGCTGGCAGCCAGCTGCGCCTGGAGATCGTCGAAAACGGATTTCGGCAGACCGTTCGGGTTGGCCGGCGTCTTCACCATCAGCGGCGGCACTGCGGAGATGATCGCCGCCTTCGCCACCCGGCTTTCACCGTGGCGCGCGATGTAATGCACGACTTCGCCGCCGCCGGTGGAATGGCCGACATGCACTGCATCCTTCAGGTCGAGATGGGCGGTGAGCGCCGCGAGATCGTCGGCATAATGATCCATGTCATGACCGTCGCTGACCTGCGAGGACCGGCCGTGTCCGCGCCGGTCATGCGCGATGACGCGGAAGCCATTTTTCAAGAAGAACATCATCTGGGCGTCCCAGTCGTCCGCAGACAGCGGCCAGCCATGGCTGAATACGATCGGCTGCCCCTGGCCCCAGTCCTTGTAAAAAATCTCAACGCCGTCCTTGGTGGTAATCGTCGGCATGTGTGTTTCCCTTTGCGCAATGTTCGCCGATCCGGCCTTCGGCACGGGTGAACATAGTATCCCTGAACAAGGATGCGACCTATCCTAACGACCAATGGTCACGGCGATCGAACGGAATCAGCAAATTCGATCAATTGACCAAAGGATCGTCCAAGGCGGATTCGCTCGAACCGTCGTTTAGTCCTCCGCACAACGCAACGCGATTTGCCCGAAGGAGGCGACGAACATGCTGCACGGATATACCGTACCCCTCACGCCGCAGGGCCTGTCCGAACTCACGCCGCCGCCGCCCTGGCATTATTCAAGCGATTGCATCGCCGTCGAATACTGGGCCGATCCGGCCGCGGTCGCCGCACTCCTCCCGCCCGGCATGAATCCGGATGAGGCCTCGCAGGGGCGCGCCTTTTTCTGGTTTCTCGACTGGCAGTTCACCGGATCGGATGACGAACTGACCGATCCTGCGCGCTATCAATATCGCGAGGCGTTCGTGCTGATCGAGGCGCAGCTCGACGGCAAGCCGGTCAACTTCTGTCCCTACATTTTTGTGGACAACGACTCCGCTCTCGCGCGCGGCTGGACCCAGGGCTATCCGAAGAAGCTCGGCAGCATTTTCCAGACCCGCACATTCTCGGTGTTGAATGCGGCGGCGGCTCCGCTGGCGGCCGGGAGCCGTTTCGGTGCGAGCGTCTCGGCCCACGGCGAACGGCTGGCGACCGCCCGGATTCAGCTCGAGGCGCCGGTCGCCAATCCCGCAACCGTCTTCAATCGGCCGACGATCATCCGGCGATATTTCCCGCAGCTGACCGCCGGCCACCGGGACAAGCCGGCCGTCGACGAGCTCACGCTGTCGCTGATGGACGATCTGTCCTTCGCCAATGTCTGGAGCGGCTCGGCGGAGCTGACCGTTCCGGAAGTGCGCGGCGAGGACATGCACGCGATCGCGCCCCTGCGCGTCGGTCGCGGCTATCGCTTCAGCATGGGATATTCGGTCACCGACCTTCCGATCCTGAAAGACTATCTCGCCTGACGGTTCGGCCCCGGCGGCAATCGCCGCTCAGATCGCTAGCCACGCATCGCGGCATTCTCCCGGACCCATGGCGTGCGGCCGGCGTCGCCCGCCGAGGGCCCGAGCGGGCGCCGCCAATTATGCGGCGACATCGTCGCCGACTGCCCCTCAAGACGCTTTATTGGAAGGCAATTAAAATGACCAGGCTCAACTGGACTCTGTTGACCAAGCGGCGCGGCAGTTCGACCCAGGGCACTCCGCCCGGGAAAGAGAACCTCGCGTGGGTCAACAATACCGTCACTCTCATCACCGGGGAAAATGATGCAGTACTCGTCGACACTTTCCTCTCCGAGCAGCATTCGGAAGAGCTGGTTCAATGGGTCGCGCAAAGCGGCAAAAACCTGATTGCGATCTATGTCACACATGCTCACGGCGACCATTACTTCGGTCTGGGCTTGCTGCTGGAGCGCTTCCCGGCAGCGCAGGCTATCGCGGCAAGACCGGTCGCAGAGGCGATCAAAAAGCAAATGGACCCCGCGTTCATCAAGTCATTCTGGGAGTCTCGTTTTCCAGGCCAGCTTCCAAAAACCCTCGCAGCACCGCAAGCTGCTGTTGGCGACACATTCGAGCTCGAAGGCGAGCAACTGCGGATCATCCCCCTGGGCCACACCGACACGTCCCACACCACCGCATTACACATCCCATCTCTCGAACTCGTTATATCCGGCGATGCGGTCTACAATGAAACGCATCTCTACCTTGCAGAGTGCGATGCCGCTGCGCGATCGGAATGGCTGCGTGCACTCGACATCATCGGGGCGTTGGAGCCCAAGGCAGTTGTCGCAGGACACGCGATCACGAACCCAGACAACTCTCCCCGCCACATCGAAGCCACGCGACGTTACATCCAGGACTTCAATGCCACACTAGGGAAGGCTTCGACGCCTCTCGATCTCTACAATGCGATGCTTGCGCTATATCCGGATCGTGTGAACCCGGGGTCATTATGGGCTGCGGCAAAGGCTGCGAAACAGGCGGTTTGACTGTCGATGCCGCTTTACACGATAACAACACAAGCCGGCGTCCTCGATGCGAAGGCCAAAGCGGAACTGGCGGAGCAGCTTACGAGCCTGCACGCCGACTATGCCGGCGTGCCCAGAAACTGGGTGCACGTGATCTTTCAGAACTACGCGGCCGGGAGCGGATTCACCGCGGGCGTTCCGGCAGCACCTGCTGCGCTCACGCTGATCATTCGCGACGGGCGGTCTGCG